>DATCXA010000763.1:0-8954 GCA_036566085.1 Propionibacteriaceae bacterium | reverse complement strand
TGCGCCAAGCCAGCCAGCAGGCCTCGACGGTGAAGGCCACCAAGGCGAGGTTCCGAATAGCCGTAACAATGGACGCGATGATGATCATCACGTGACCTTGAAGACCGAGGTAGCTGTCGTACAACAGGGGATAGACCAGCTGAGTAAGCAAGGCCAGGATCAGAAGCTGTCCGGCCATCCGGTTGATCGCCGGCTGTTCGCCCGGCAGGGCTTGCGGCCGAAATGCTAAGAGCGCTGCCATCGGACCACCCAGCCACAGCAGATATTGCGGGCTCAAGGTCTTGTTGGTGATCGTCATGATCGCGACTATCGCCACAATGACAAACCCGATAGCGACAGGAGTCGATCCGTCGTAGCGGAAGGCTCGGATGGTGAGCAAAATGATCAATGCCAGCCCGAACAGCGTCGCGATGTTGCTGATCATTACCCAGGCCTCGACACCGGAGCCGAAGATCTCATACGCCTGGTATCGCGACATGTCGACGGTCCAGTAGTCGGGCTTTACAGCGCGTGCCAACATCAATGGCGTTGCCCATATCGACTCGATCTGCAGCCCACGGTCGGACTGCCAGGTTAGCGGTGAGATCAGCCGTAACCAGCCACCGAAGATCAAGCTGATCAAGGCCAGGCCGAAACCGACGACGACAAAGGCGATGCCTGCCGGTCGCCTATCAGCTCGGTAGGACATGAAGGCACCGATGAGCAGCGCCGGCCACAGCTTGATGGCTGCGCCCAATCCTGTAAGGGCTCCCGTGACCCATGGCTTGCGTCGTGCCGCGAGGAGTGCGCCACCTGCCAGCACCGCCGGCAGCATGTCGAAGCGTAGGTATGACAGCGGACCGATGAGCGGTACGAAGATCAGCCAGAAGTCGATCGCGGTGTCATGCCGTCGGCCGGATGATCGCCAAAGCGCGTAAGTGAATAAGGCGTCCAGGGCGAGCATGAAGATGATGAAGGCGACGAGATAGCCAACTCGGTTGCCAAGGGAGGCACCGTAGGGAAGCCAGAGGATCCAGACCACCGGGGTCGGATACTCGAAAAGGGTACGGTCAAGGCCGGCACTGAATAACGCGTTGATCTTGCGGTGGTAGTAGTAGACATCGCCCACCACGAAGCTCTCGAAGCTGGCCAATATGACCAACATCAGCAACCGTGTGATCAGCCACCCGATCACGATCATGGGAGGGCCGCGGTGCGCGTCGTACCAGGCGACGAGACGGCTCATTCACAACCCCACAGATTCAGCCAGCAGGGATGCGTACATCGGAGTAGAGAGGCTCTCGGTCGACGACAGAACGCATGCGAACCTACCAGGAGCACACTCGGTTAGCCGCTAGTCATCCAGGCTGCCCATCGTCAAATTGACGGTAGTCCCCGTCATCCCACTCGCCTTGTCGGAAGCCATGAAGACCGCCACGTTAGCCAGCTCCTCGAGCATCATCAGCCGTCGCGGGTGCGTCTTGGCTGCCAGGAACTCTTGCCACTGTTCCCAGGTCATTCGTGAGGCCTTGGCGCGAGGCTCGAAGGCTTTCTTGATCGTTCCCGTCTCCGGCATAGCCTGTGGTCGCAGACCGACCACGCGAATTCCCTGAGGCGCGAGTTCGGCGGACAGGTCTCGAGTGAGTGCCTCCATAGCCGCCATCGCCGGACCGTAGCCACCTACTAACGGGATGCCTGTCCGCGAATGGAGTGCGGTGACTCTCATGATCACCCCCGATTTGTTCGGGATCATCCACCGGGCCGCCAGGCGTGCGGTCACGAAATACGACATCGTGTAGCTCGTGATCGGCAGCGAGAACTGCTCGACATCCAGCTTGATGAGCGGCACACCCAGAATCTTCGTATCGGGAATTCCCACCGCGTTGAACGAGATGTCGACGCGTCCAGCCTTATCGATCACGGATTGCAGATGGTTGTCCACTGCCTGCTCGTCAAGAGCATCCACCTCCGCCGCCTCGGCGGATCCATCAGCGGAAACCACATCGTTGGCGATAACTTCAACGGGTGCCAAGTGGCGCCCGGTGAGAAAGAGACTGGCTCCCTCCGAGGCAAAGGCGCGTGCGACAGCGCTGCCAATTGCGCCTCCGGCCCCATAGATCACCGCAACCTTGTCCTTCAGCATCATCCCTTGGTTCCTTTCTTTGGCCGGTAGCTACGGCCGCCCACCTAATGAACGAAGTCCAGCCGTCGATGGGGCAGACACCGCGACGTCGGGAAAGTGGGCGTTCAGCAACCGGATCGCGCATTGCGAGCCGGAACAATCAAACATCGCCCAGTTCGCAGGTCCGCCGGTGTCAGTACAGGATGGAGATGCGACATAGAGAGGTGAGGCGAGAGTGGAGCTGGTGACAGCCGATCTGATCTCAAGGGCGCGGGCTGGGGACGGCGAGGCGTTCCGGGCGCTGACGGAGCCGCACCGCCGAGAGCTACAAGTCCACTGCTACCGGATGCTCGGCTGCTTCCAGGACGCCGAGGACGCCCTGCAGGACACGTTGCTGGCCGCCTGGCAAGGTCTCGAAGGGTTCGAGGGCCGCGCCTCGATGCGCACTTGGCTCTACCGGATCGCCACCACTCGGTGCCTCAACGCACTTCGCTCGGCTAGCCGACGCCCGTCCAAAGAATGGGACATCGCTGGAGTGGAACCGCCCGAACCGACCCGGCTCGGCGAAGTCGTATGGCTCGAGCCATTTCCCGACGCCGTTCTCGAGGGTGCGATCAGCGTGCCGCTCGGCCCCGAGGCCCGCTACGAGCAGACCGAATCCATCTCCCTGGCTTTCGTGACCGCTCTTCAGCTCTTACCGCCTCGTCAGCTCGCCGTACTCACATTGCGCGACGTACTCGGCTTCCACGCGAACGAGGTGGCAGACATGCTGGACTCGACCGTGGAATCGGTCAACAGCGCCCTCAAACGGGCGCGCGCCACCCTGCAGCACCGACGGGCGCCGGCCGCCGAACACGGGCCGCCTCCCGCTGCATACTCGCCCTCCGAAGATGCGATCGTGACGGAGTTCGTCCGCGCGTACCAGTCGGCCGATCTCGACGCACTGGTGGCCCTCCTCACCGACGATGTCTTCATCTCGATGCCGCCGATTCCCCTCGAATATCAGGGCCGCGACGCCGGGGCGGGCCTCTGCGCCAGCATCTTCCGAGCCGGCCGAAGGTTTGACCTCGTCTCAACGCGAGCTAACGGTCAGCCGGCATTCGGCGCATACCTGCGCGCCGCTACCGGCATTCGCCACGGGACCGGCCTCCTCGTCCTCACCCTCACGGGCGACCGGATCTGCGCCATCACCCGCTTCGACAACAGCGTGCTTCCATGGTTCGGGCTGCCGCGATCACTCCCCAGCCGATAGGCAGCTTCGGAGTGCGATCTAGCATCGCCGATGTATCGATGACTAGGCAAAACGGGGCTCTCTCGGCAGAATACGAAGCTGCCCGGAACGCGTCCCCGGTCTCCCGCGCGGTCGGTGGAGAGCGTACGCTCGATCACGACCGGGTCCTCGAATGGCCCGTTCCTTTCGCGTTCCTCACAGGTAGTGACCAATCCACGCGAAAAGAAATCGCCGGTTCCTTCAGGACCCGGTGGTGTCTTAAGCACACAAACCCAAACCGAACGAAACGAGTACCTAAGGAGACATGCCCCAATGAAGACCCCGCCAATAGTCTCGCCGCAGGAGTGGCAGGCCGCGCGTGAAGCGCTGCTCGTCAAGGAGAAGGAGCTGACCCGCGCCCTCGACGCGATGGCGGCCGAGCGCCGGCGGATGCCGTGGATGGCCGTGGAGAAGGACTACCGCTTCGAGGGACCCAACGGACCGGCGAGCCTGGCAGACCTATTCGAGGGCCGCAGGCAGCTGATCGTCTACCGGGCCTTCTACGCGCCGGACGTCACCACTTACCCGGAGTCGGGCGGTGCCTACCCGGAGCGCGCCTGCGTAGGCTGCTCCTTCGGCGCCGACCAGGTCGCACACCCGGCCCACCTGAACGCGCGGGACACGACGCTCGTGTATGTCTCGCGCGCCCCCCAGGCCGAGATCCAGGGGCTGAAGGAGCGCATGGGCTGGGAACTCATCCCCTGGTACACCCTCACCGACGACTTCGATAAGGATTTCGGCGTGGACGAGTGGCACGGGCACAACGCCTTCATCCGTGAGGGCGATCGGATATTCCGCACCTACTTCGTCGACGCCCGCGGCGACTCGCTCCTAGGCACCACCTGGAGCTATCTCGACATCACCGCGCTCGGGCGCCAGGAGGAGTGGGAGGACTCGCCCGATGGCTACCCACAGACCCCGCCGTACCAGTGGTGGAACTACCACGACGCGTACGGCCAGGACGCGTGATCACTCACGTCGGAGCCTGCTCTCGCAGGACGAGCGTATGGACGTGCTCCAGCTAATGTCTTAGGCCGCTTCGTAACGTTCACGCCGCGACCCCAACCCCCCGGCAGCCTGAGGCGGGGTCGGCGGCTCAGAACGGCCCCCCAGCGCGGGGGAGAGGGAAACAGTGGCGAGGGGTGGCGACCTGTCAAGAACCGGCGAAAATGATCATGGTTCAGGTTTAGGCTGCCGGGGTGACTAAGGAGAGTGTCACCCTGGTGTTGGTTATCGTGGTTGGTGGGTTCGCACTCATCCAAGTGCTTTTGGTGCTCGGCGTGGGGTTGATGGACCTGTTCGTAGTTGTGATGGGTGGTGACTAGCCCGTCGGCCTGGCCCGCCTCCAGCACCTGCTAGCCGCGTCGCATCTCGCCTTGCAAGATGTCTCGTTGCCAGGTGAGCAAGCTGCCCACCAATGATCCTCAGTGACGAGTTACGGCTTCAAGCCATAATCGGCCCGACGAAGATCATCAGCTCTGACCCATCGCTGACGTCTGTCCTTTGCCAGCTCGTCGCCGCCGTCGTTGCCCTTGTCGTAGTGGTCCCTTCTTGAAGTCCAGGTCGCGGCTCTCCTCGACGCCTGCCGCCGCGGCGGCCTCGATGTGTTCGATAGTGAGCTAGTCGATTGGAGCGCCAAGGATGGCCTCGACGCGAGGCAACCGGACGACGGGCATTGGGTCAGTGTAGGGAACCGAGAGCCCGGCCCGCGGAGCTCAATGGTCACAGGAGGACCATCGTCTGCTTAGCTCGGAGCGGGTTCGACTCCCGCAGCGGCACTAGTCGAGGTTTGGCAGCAAAAGCGCGACCGTCAGGATCACGCCGAAGGCAAACGATGCCACGATGGTCAGGAACTTGGTCACGATGGTTCCTTAATCACCGCCGGTAAGCGTGTTGAAGCTTAACCAAAAGCCGTACCAGACAATCTGAGCGGTCACACTGACAGCCCACGCCCAGAGGATCAGGCCCACGGTCACGCCGGTAATACCGAGGATCTTGGCTCTCACGGACCGGATCGTAACGGAATTTACGCCAATTGGTCGGCCACGTGGTTTGGGACCGCGAGAGCGGTTACCGCTGGGCTTATGACCCCTGAGCTGAGTTGATCTGCCAACCTCGCATGAGAGAGCCACGAGATGCAATCCATGGCTGAGCTAGTTTTCAGCGAAGGCTGTCAACCTGGCCGATGGCCGTCGAGCGCGGATCCGCGAGTACCACGATGGATGCGTCCGCTCTGTTCTAAATCGCCTTGGCTGGTCTAGGCCCTGACATGAGGCCGGATTCCAACCTGTCGCGGCCTCGGTGCGGCCTGCACCATATGATCGCCCGCTGCGGGCACGTGAGCGTTTTCCCTAGTCAGCGTGCTGTTTCGGCTGGCGCCCCCGGCGAGATTCGAACTCGCGCTCCCGCCTCCGGAGAGCCAACGGACGATGATTTGGCATGATTGGAATTCGACGAAACCGCAGGTCAGGCCCGATTTTGATGCATTGGCATTGTTGGCCGTATTGGGCCGTTTTCGGTTCTGGTGTTGCCAATCTGTTGCCAAAGCACCATCTCGAACTAGCGAAGCGATCTTCTGCGGTTGAGCGATATATAGCACAGAATGCTATAATTCGTGTATGTCTAGCCGTGGTGGTCTGCTCCGTGAGGTGATGCTCGAAACAAGCACCACCCAGTCCGAGTTATCGCGTATCAGCGGTGTGCATCAGCCCAGCATCAGCCAGTTCGTTTCCGGAAAGGTCGAGTTGAGCGATGAGCAACTCGATCGACTCTTGTCGTGCATGGGTTATCGACTCGAGGTGGTCCGACGTCCCGTCCCGCCCGAACTGACCCGCTCCGAACGACGGTCGTGGCGACTCCACCGCCAACTCTCAACACATCTGACGCGAACGAGCCTGGAGCAGTGGCGGCCGACCATCCAGCGCAACATGGAGCGGCTCCGCAAAGGCGTCAGCGGCGAGCCGCATATGCGCAATCTCGGCCGGTGGATGTCGCTGATCGATCGCGGCGATGTGCCAGGGCTCCGCCGCGTCTTGACAGGGTTGGACCGGGACTCGATCGAGATGCGTGAGGTTTCGCCGATGGGCGGGCTGCTCTCGCAGGACGAGCGTATGGACGTGCTCCAGATGGCCAGTTAATGCGTCGCGACCAGTTGGAACACGCCATCCGGACGGCTTGTCAGATCATCGAGCGACCGGAGGTGATCGTGGTCGGCTCGCAGGCGATCCTCGGAAGCTTCCGCGAGGATGAGCTTCCTGCCGACGCCACCATGTCTGTCGAGGTCGACATCCTGCCGATCGCCAACAGCAACGACGAGACGACGCGTCTTGCTGACCTGATCGAGGGCGTCGCGGGCGAGTTCTCCACATTCGAGCAGCTACACGGTTTCAGCATCGATGGCGTCGATCTGGAAACGTCGACGCTCCCAGATCGGTGGCGCGATCGCTTGGTGAAGGTGCAGAACGCCAACACGGCAGCGCCGGCTGGACAGCCGCAGTTCACCGGTTGGTGTCTGGACAAGGAAGATCTCTGTGTTGCCAAGCTCTGTGCGTTCCGGGAGAAGGATCGCAACTTCGTTGCAGCCCTGCTGGAGGCACGACTCGTCAATGCGGACGTGATTCACGAGCGGCTTCCGAGCGTCGAGGAAAGACGCCGGCCCGATGCCGACCGTGCTGTGACGTGGTTGGAGCCATGGATTGGAGTGGTGTGATTTCTCGCATGTTGCGTCCAGGCTCGCCGCTCGTCCCGTTTGAGACCCCAGCGGCCATTTTCGCGGACGGATCTGGCGGGGCACGTCGAACGAGGTGGGCATCCTCAAGATCATGCAAGTCTTTCGAGCTGACACTGGCGCTTACCTGCGGGGGCCGCCCGGGGATCCCCGACGAACAGTGTGTGATGGAGGCCTGCGCTGTCGATCTTGGCGCTGGTGATCTTGACGGGTTCCACCGATCTGGCGTTTCTCTACATCGGCGCCTAGGCCGCGGCTGCATAGGGCGGCGGCTCGATCGAGGTTCTGTTGCCAAAGGGCGGACGCCGCTTGTAGGTGTCCTGCTCCGGTTGGTCGGCGGTCTTGGGGATCGACACCGACGGCGGCACGCCAGACGGCTACTTCACCAAGAAGGGCCGCGGTCGGGTGCCTGCCCGGCGATGCCCACACGGGCTGTTCGCGGCGATGGCTGGCGCCGCCTCGAACCTCATTTGCGAGGTCGATAACGAGCTGCGACCGCTCCGCCAGATACCGGCCCCAAAGGTGATGATCTTGAAGGGTCTTCGGAAGGCCGGAAAGCCAGGGTAGAGGTCCTACGTCAACAGATGCGGGCTCCGGGAGGCGCCAGTTGAGTACAGCGGCCATGTCTTCGGCCGTGCTGAGATCTCGCCCCAGTGCGGCTTCATGGAGGTGGAGGAGTGGGTGTTCACCGGTTTCGGCCGCCAACGCAAGCAGGTGTGCCCGGAGGGTTGGCCACGACGGCTCGCTGGTGAGTTCAGGGACGATGTGGTCGGCTTGGCTATCGAGTATCTGAGCAATCTTGGGGCAACCAGCTGCTCGGCCGCAACATGGAGCCCGTCGGTGTAGCGCTGAACGGCCTCGAACAGCCGGGCAGCCGGGTCGCTGAGTTCTCGGAGCAGTGTGCTAGCTGAGGTGGGCGCTTCGTCACGACCGAGGATTTGCCTCAGAATCTCGGTTGGAGTGCGGGGTGCGACGGTGTCGGGTCGGATGAGGCTGTGCGGGTCGCCCTCGCCGACCACCTGCAGGTAAAGGTGGTTGGCCGCTCGCCCGCGGGTAAGCATCGTATACAGCTGCTGCCGGGACTCCTGCCCGGTAGCGAGCCCGTCCATCGTGTCGGCGGAGACGCCTTGGGCGGCGTGGATAGTGGTGGCATAGCCGAGGCCGGTGGAGCCGCGGACATAGTCGGCGGGCAGCCGGACTGTGCGGTGATTGCGGTTGTGTCGCACGGCCAGGTCGCCGCGTTTGCCGACGTGGGTGACTGTCCAACGGTCGCCGTTTTTGACCCAGTCAGTGGCGGTAAGGCGGAGTCCGCGGTCGTTGCTGCGGGTGATGATCACATCGCCGACACTGGCCTGGTTTCCGTCTGCTAGGCGCACCTCACGGCTGGGCAGGTGATTGCCGAGGAGATGATCACGGGCTTGGCGGTTGAGTTCGTCGACAAGTTTTCGGGTGGGGGCGATCATGATCGCGTCGAGTCCGGCGGCTCGGTCGGACACCCAAGCTGCGAAGGCATCGTGGGTGGTGGTGGCGAGGTCGCCGACATGAACGCGGCCGTGATCAAGGTAGAAGTCGAGTGCCTCGGGTTTGCCTTCGCGGAGGGCGAGTGTGGCTGCGGCTTCGTCGGGGTCGGTGAAGCGGTGCAGCTCCGTCAGGTGTAGCGCGCCGTGGGTGTGGGTGATGTCGCGGAGGACGCCGCAGGCGCCGATCGCGGCGAGCTGTTGATCATCACCGACCAGTCGGACACTCGCACCCTGATTGATGGCGAACTGGACGGCCGCGTCGAGGGTGAGGGTGTCGGTCAGTGTCAGGGTGACAGCACCGCTGTTGCGGTGATTGGGTTCCTGATCACTAGGTGT
>DATCXA010000757.1:0-3483 GCA_036566085.1 Propionibacteriaceae bacterium | reverse complement strand
AACGCTGGTGTGCAACCGGGTCAGCAGCATTCCGTCGAGGCCGTTTCGTGGAGCGTTCTCGTCACCGGCGTGCGGTCCACTGCCCGTCACCAATGTCCCCAGCCAGATTGCCAGCCACATCAGTACGAAGGTGACCCGGGTCAGAACCAGCGAAAGGCCCGAAGCGGCGACAGGCGTGACGTGCCACGTCTTTCGTACCAGCCAGACGGCGAGGGCGATCAGGACCATGGACAGCAACAGGTGGAGCCCCACCACGTACGGATTGAGTTGGGTGAGTACGGCGATCCCACCGATGACGCCTTGTAGCGGGATCCCCAATGCCAGACCACCGGCCAGCCAGCGCAGGTCAGATCGCGGCTTGCCATTCTCGCGATAGAGCAGCGCACAGATGAAGGTGAGCGCGGCCGCGATCACCAGTACCAAAGTAAATAGCCGGTTCCCGAACTCGATCGCACCGTGGATACCCAACTGAGGATGAGAGACGTAAGAGTCTTCGGTGCACCTCGGCCATGTGGGACAGCCAAGCCCGGACTCGGTCAGCCTAACCAGACCGCCGGTCACCACAATCAGGACATTCATGATCAAAGAGACAACTGCCCAACGCCGCAATGCGTGCGGTCCACGCACGATCCGGAGAATTTCGGGTAGCAGTCCGCGGCGCGGAGTCGCTTCAGCCTCCGGACTCAGCTGCTTCACGACGTCCAACGAAAGCCTTTCCACGCGGCGAGTCCAGCGGCCACGAGCCAGGCTAACAACACCAGCACCGGCCAGCCCAGAACTTGCCCATGTGCGGCAGCCCGCAAGCCTTCGCCCAGTGCTGCCGTGGGCAGCGCCTCGATCACCGGACGCAGCGCAGCCGGGTACTGCGCCACGGGAATGATGAGCCCGCCGCCGACAAGCAAGATGACATAGATCAGATTGGCGAGGCCCAAAACCGACTCCGCGCGTAGCCGGCCGGCCAGCAGCAATGCCAGGCAGACGAAGGTTGCGGTGGCCAAAATCACGATCAGTACCGCGAGCAAAGCCGAGAGCACCGTGAATTCCGGCCGCCACCCGAGGCCGAGCGCGGCGGCGGTCAAGATCACTAGCTGCCCGAGCATGACCATGATGAGAGCCAGCGCTTTGCCGATGAGTAGACCCGGCCTGCCGAGCGGTGTCGTCGCCAGCCGCTCCAGAACGCCGTAGCGCCGCTCGAAAGCCGTGGTGATCGCCGTTGAAGTAAACGCCGAGGACCACACGGCCAGGGCCAGCACTGAGGGTCCGAGCAGGTCCAGACTGGCTATCGGGGAATTGCTGATAGCGGAGTCGGCGAACCGGCCGGCCACCAGGATCGCCAGTGGAATTACCAAGGCCAGCAGCAGTTGTTCACTATTGCGGATTAGCAGCCGGGCTTCGATTAGTCCATGCCGCACGATCCGTTTGGCAGCCGGCGCAGGCGCCGGCGCGGGCGAGAGATCGAGTGCCGTCATGAGGCCGCCCGGGCACTGGTGTGGTTCAGGAAGACCGTCTCGAGCGTGCCGCCCGATTTCGTGAGTTGCCGCACCGTGCCGGAAATCGTGACTCGGCCGTGGTCCACGATGAACACCTGGTCGGCTAGGGCTTCGGCCTCATCCATGGCGTGGGTGGTCAACAGCATGGTGACTCCGTTGGCACGCAGCTCCCGCAGCAACAGCCACGTTGCTCGACGAGCGTGCGGATCCATGCCTGCGGTTGGCTCGTCGAGGAAGACGAGCTCAGGGCGTCCTACCAGGGCACCGGCAAGGTTCACTGCTTGTTGCTGACCGCCGGACAGCCGGCGGTACGGGGTCTTGGCACAGTCATTCAGCCCCAGCCGCTCTATCAGCGCTGGCACCGGCAGCGGATTGGCGTATAGGCCGGCCAGGTAGCGCAAAAGCTCGATGGTCTTGATTCCTGACCAAGAACCAGCGCTTTGTGGCATCAGCCCGATCCGCCCGGAAAGCTGCGGGGAGTCGACCGACGAGCCAAGCACTGCCACAGTTCCGGAGGCCGGTCGGATCAGGTCGGTGCAGCACCGGATCAGCGTGGTCTTGCCCGCACCATTCGGCCCCAGCACAGCAGTCAGTGCACCAGTCTCGGCCTTGAGCGAAAGCCCGTCCAGAACGGTGCGGTGGCCAAATCTGACGACCAGATCGGCTACCCGAACGGCGCTGTCGGGACTGGGCACCGATGAATTCTAGACGCGTGAATTTTGTAAAGGCGGCCCGAGTGTCTCGGGCCAAGACGGCGCCCTCCAGGAGGCACTCACTTGCCGGGGGTGAGGACCTCAGCAAGGTCGTACTTGACCGGCTCCTCCAGTTGCTCATAGGTGCAGGAGCGTGGATCACGGTCGGGCCGCCAGCGGAGGAACTGGGCCGTATGCCGAAACCGGTCACCCTCCATGTGCTCGTACCGGACCTCGACCACCAGCTCCGGCCGGAGTGGAATGAAGGAGAGGTCCTTCTTGGCGTTCCACCGGCTGAATTCCGAGCTGCGCGGCGTACGCGTCCCTTCTTCCTGCTTGGCCCACGCCCACGGATGATCATCAAAGTTGGTGACGAGCGGTTGCAGCTCGGCAAACAGCTCTTTACGACGGGCGGCTGGAAAGGCGCCGATAACACCGACACTGGCGAGCTCACCGGAGTCCCTGTAGAGACCGAGCAGCAATGATCCGATGCTGTCTGGGCCGCTCTTGTGCACTCGGTAGCCAGCAACAACGCAGTCTGCGGTGCGTTCGTGCTTGATCTTGAACATGGTGCGCTTGTCCGGCTGGTACGGGCCAGCAAGCGGCTTGGCCACCACCCCGTCAAGGCCCGCTCCCTCGAACTGAGAAAACCACTGCACTGCCAGGTCGTGATTGCGAGTGGCCGGGGTCAGGTGGATCGGTGGTTTCGCATCTGCCAGTGCCTCCTCGAGGGCGGCGCGGCGCTGTTCGAACGGCTGTGTGGTGTAGTCCGTGTCGTCCACTGCCAACAGGTCGAAGGCAATGAATCTCGCGGGCGTCTCCTGGGACAACAACCTCACCCGGCTGGCAGCGGGATGAATGCGCTGCTGCAATACCTCAAACTCAAGCCGATCGTCGATTACGACGATGATCTCGCCGTCGATGACGCATCTCTCCGGAAGGTTGGCTTTCACCGCTTCCACGATCTCCGGAAAATATCGGGTCATGGGGCGCTCGTTGCGAGAGCCGATCTCGACCTCGTTGCCGTCGCGGAACACGATGGATCTGAACCCGTCCCATTTCGGCTCATAGCTGAAGGGCCCCTCCGGGATGCTGGGCACCGCTTTGGAGAGCATCGGCGCGACTGGCGGCATGACGGGCAGTTGCATGCTGGCCATTGTCACCTACGGCATTGAACCCGGCTCTGACTGTCAGTGCGGGATGAAAGGCTGGACGACATGCCAGAGGGAATCCTGCCTGGGATATTGCCGGTGCCCGCGGCGGTTTTAGACGATCTTCGGACGCGATTGCAGAACACCCGA
>DATCXA010000753.1:0-14135 GCA_036566085.1 Propionibacteriaceae bacterium | reverse complement strand
CGTTGGACTATGAAGCGTTGGAGCGCTGGACGCGCGTCGGCTTCGAGCGGGGGATGAGGTTCCGTAAGGGCGAGCGGTGAATGCTGCCTGCGCGGGGAAGGCGAGAGCCCCGGGAGGCGTGTCCCGGGGCTCTTCTCGCGTTCGGTTGCCACCCGGGAAGTAAGCGGCTCGACGGGCATCTCATTTTGAGCTCGCCGAGCCTGTGGCGCGGCTTGGGGTACCGCCACGCCGCGTCGTAACTGCTGTTTACCCCCGTTTGGTCGGCTGCACTCATGCGGTTGCAGGCCGGTTTGTTGATGGGGCGTGGCTTATCCGTCGCTGAGGTAAGCCGAACGAACTTTGCGACTGACCCTGAGCAATGTGCTTAGGGATCAGGCACTTGTTCTTGACATCAGCTCCAGATGGTGCGGGGACCAGGTAAGTGAAGCGGAGTGAGGAATGCTGCAGCAGTTAAGGTGCCTGGGTGCTGAACGTCGCGCTCGCGGTCCTGTCCAGCCTGATCTGGGGCGTCGGTGACTACGCCGGCGGCAAGGCGACCCAGCACGCAGCTGCGCTAGCGGTCGTCTGGCTATCGAAGCTGGTGAGTCTGCCACTTCTCGCGGTCTATCTACTCGCGACGTACGTGCCGATCACACCGATTGGCTTGGCCTGGGGTGGCTTGGCAGGTGTGGCTGGGGTTGTTGGCTTGGTGCTGTTCTATCGTGCGCTCTCAGCAGGCGCCATGACGGTCGTTGCCCCTATAACAGGTGTTACCTCCGCCGCCATTCCGGTCGTCGTAGGCCTCCTTAGCGGCGAGCGCCCATCAGCTTCTCGACTGCTTGGGGTGGGCTGTGCGCTACTCGCGATAGCCATGGTCAGCCTCGCTCCGCAACCACCTCGACAGCGCCAGTTGGCCAGTTCGAGGCTGGTCATCGCGGCGTTGGGGGCCGGCGCGGGCTTCGCACTGTTCTTCATCCTCATAGCCCTCGCGGGTGAGGCGGCCAGCGGCTCCGCAGGGCTCTGGCCAATCGTGGGTTCGCAATTAAGCGCGCTCATCATCTGCGGCCTGCTGCTCCTCATGATGCGACCCGGCCCATGGCCCCGAAAGGCGGCCCTGCGGTTCACGATGGTGGCCGGCCCTTGCGACATGACGGCGAACGCGTTGTTCCTGGTAGCCAGTCGCAGTGGCGAGCTCAGCGTCGTTGCCCCGCTGGCCGCGCTCTATCCCGTGACGACCGTGATCTTGGCTTTGATCATCGACCATGAACGGCTGCGCAGCATCCAGGTAGCTGGCTTGGCTTTCGCCGTGGCTGCACTTGTGCTCGTGAGTGGGTAACAAGAGGTGTAGCAAGCGAGGCTGTAGGAATCGCCTGTAGCCTCTCAGCGGGAGGCGAAACATGCACGCAGGTTGTGAGTATCCCAGTCGGGTGGCGATGGTGAGCATGCACACCTCCCCACTAGCGACACCTGGCGTTGGGGACGCTGGAGGCCTCAATGTTTACGTGGCCGAGCTAGCGCGACGGCTCGGCGAGCGCGGGCTGAAGGTTGATGTCTTTACCCGCCGTGATAGGCCGGGGGTGCCGGACATCGTCGATGTTCATGAGCACACCAGAGTGATTCATCTCAACGCGGGACCGGCCGAATATGTCCCCAAGGAGACGCTGCAGTCTCTGACGGAGAAGTTCTGCGCTCAGTTGGAGGCCCGCCTTGATGGTCATGATCTGATCCATTCCCACTACTGGCTCTCTGGTGAGGTCGGCCTGGAGCTGAAGCGCAGGCATGGCCTTCCCCTGGTGCACACCATGCACACCATGGCTCGGGTTAAAAACTCCAATCTGGGAGCGGGTCAGTCAGCCGAACCGCACGTACGCGTATGCGGCGAAGCCGCCATCGTACGAGGGGCCGACGTGCTGACCGCCAGCACCAGCGATGAAGCGGCCGAACTCCGTGCTAATTACGGAGCACGGGACGAGCAGATCATGATCGTTCCGCCCGGAGTCGACTTGCACACCTTCCACCCCTGCAATCAGCCGAAATCACGCGCCCAGTTTGGCGTGGCTCAAGACATCCAAGTGATCTTGTTCGTCGGTCGCATCCAGCCGTTGAAGGCGCCCGACGTGTTGATCAAGGCCGTAGCCGAGCTGGTGCGGCGCGACCCGGGACGTCGTGATTATCTACAGTTGATCATCATTGGCGGTCCCAGTGGCTCGGACGCAGAGTGGTCAAAGACACTTGGACCGCTGGCAATCGATCATGGCATCGAGGACATGGTGGACTTCCGGCCGCACTCCGAGCGCTCGGAACTGTTCCGCTGGTACTGCGTCTCTGACGTCGTAGCAGTCCCGTCCTACAACGAATCCTTCGGTCTCGTCGCGCTCGAGGCGCAAGCCTGCGGTCGCCCCGTCGTGGCAACAGATGTGGGAGGACTCCGGCACGCGGTCCGAGATGGCTACACCGGTCTGTTGGTGAAAGGGCACGATGAGCGCGAGTGGGCCGATGCCCTTGCCGCGATCCTCGATGATCACGACGAAAGGATCACGATGGGCTCCAATGCGGCGGCGTATGCGGCGACGTTCAGCTGGGACAACACCGCAGCTGCAACACTTCAGGCGTATCACAGGGCGCTGTTGACGAGCTTGCGCTGATCACACCGACTTTCCGCTAGCGCCCCAGAAGATCCGCTCCACAACCTGCCTGGCTCGCCGGGTCACCCGACGGTAATCGGCAAGCAGGTGCGAGGACTCTCCTGCGCCATAACCCAGCAGCTCGGCCAGGCTCGCCAGCTCCCGGTTGTCGCCGGGTAGCGAGTCCGAGCCGCGGCCGCGCATCAGCATGATCTGGTTGCGAATCCGGCTGGCCAGGGTCCAGGCCGCCTCAAGGTGCCCGGCGTCCATCGCATCGATCACGCCAGCTTCATGTGCAGCCCGCAAAGCCACAATCGTCTGCGTGGAGCGCATTGCTGGAAGCCGATAGGCATGTTGCAGCTGGAGCAGCTGAACGGTCCACTCAACATCGGCGATGCCGCCGGGTCCGAGTTTGGTGTGTTTGGCAGGATCGGCACCCCGCGGCAAGCGTTCGGCCTCGACGCGTGCCTTGAGCTTGCGGATTTCAGTGAGCTGCGATGCACTCAGCCCACCGTCCGGCCAGCGGTGCGCATCGATCTCGGCCATCAAGGCTTTGCCAAGTTCCTCGTCGCCTGCCAGGGCATCGGCGCGAACCAATGCCTGGAGCTCCCAGGTCGACGACCAGCGGCTGTAGTAGTTGCGATAGGCGGTGAGGGAGCGGATCAGAGCACCGCCCTTGCCTTCCGGGCGCAGATCGGCGTCGATGCTTAGGGCGGGATCAGCGCTCGGTCGAGTGAGCAAGGTGCGCATCTCATTGATCACCGTAGTAGCGATCTTGGTCGGATCGCTGTCGGAGTTGGAAGCGTCCTCCATCACGAACATGGCGTCAGCATCCGAGGCGTACGACATCTCCCGCCCACCCCACCGGCCCATCGCAATAGCTGCGATCCGTGGCACCTCGCCGTTAGCGCCGTCACATGCCACGGCCAGCGCGGCATCGATCGTCGCTGATGCCAGGTCGCTGAGCGCCTGCCCGACGCTCTGTACGTCGTTCTCCCCGAGAAGATCACCGGCCGCCACCCTGAACAGCTCTCGTCGGCGGATCGCCCTGATTGCCTCGACGGCTGCAACGCTGTTGCTCTGTCTGCCCGCTGCGGCATGCATCTCGGCCTTCAAGTCAGCCAGTGATCGAGGTCTCAGCTCTTGATCATCGGCTAGCATCTGTACGGTCTGCGGTGCCCGCTTGAGCAGCTCTACCGCGTACCGGCTGGACGCGAGGATACGGGCCAGCCGCTCCGCCATTGCACCCTCGTCGCGAAGCGCCCGGAGATACCACGGGGTTGTCCCCAGCACCTCTGAGACCTGGCGGAATGCCAGCAGCCCATGATCGGGGTTGGGTGCTCCCGCGAACCACCCCAGCATTGCCGGCAACAGCTGGCGTTGAATCTCGGCCTGCCTGGTCACGCCCTGACTGAGTGCTGCTATGTGGCGCAGTGCCGCCTTTGGATCGGCGTATCCCAACGCTTTCAGCCGGTCCAGAGCCGCGTCGGTAGTGAGTCTGAGCTCCTTGGACGGAATCTTGGCCACTGCGTCCAGCAGCGGTGAATAGAAGAGTCGCTCGTGCAGCCGGCGTACTCGCTGAGCGGTGTGCCGCCAGGTGCTCAGCAGCTCATTCACCGGATCCTTGTAACCGAAAGAGCGGCCCAGTCGGCGAAGATCATGATCGTTGTTCGGCAGCAGATGGGTTCGCCGCAGGTTGTAGAGCTGGATGCGATGCTCAAGTGTGCGGAGGAATTGATAGGCCAGAGCGAACCCTTTGCCATCCTCGCGCCCCACGTAGCCGTTGTCGATCAACGACTTCAGTGCCGGCAGGGTGGCGCGGGACCGCAGCCGCTCGTCGATCCGGCCATGTACCAACTGCAGCAGCTGGACCGAGAACTCGACGTCGCGCAAGCCGCCCTCCCCCAGCTTGAGCTCTCGACCCTGATCACGAGCTGGGATGTGCGCCACTACTCGCTTACGCATCGCCTGGGTATCGGCGACGAAGTTCTCCCGCTCCGCGGCGCGCCAGACCATCGGCGCCACAAGATCAACGAAGGCCTGCCCGAGTTCTAGATCACCGGCAGCCGGTCGAGCCTTGAGCATCGCCTGGAACTCCCAGGTTTTGGCCCACTTTTCGTAGTAGATGCGATGACTGGCCAGCGTACGCACCAGCTGGCCCGCTTTGCCTTCCGGCCTGAGAGCCGCATCCACCTCCCAGATCGTTCCGGCCGAGGTGTGGGCCGAACAGATGCGAGTCATGTCGGCGGCCATCCGAGTGGCGATCTGCACTGCCTGATCGTTGCTGATCAGCGGCGTACCGTCGGCATCTAGCACGGGCTCGGCGACGAAGAGGACATCGACATCGCTGACATAGTTGAGCTCCTGGGCGCCGCATTTGCCAAGTCCTACGACCGCCAAGCGGGTCTTCAAAGCGTTCTCACCGAGCTTGAGTCGGCTGATCGAGAGCGCGGCCTCGAGTGTCGCGTCGGCCAAGTCCGAGAGCTCATCGGCGATATCAACAACGGCCTCGATCGGCTCTGGCGCACACAGATCGCGAGCAGCAATGCGCAGCAGCGCTCCACGATAAGCAAGACGCAGTTCGTCGCCCACAGTGTCGGTAGCGATCGGCACCGCCGACTCCGGATCAGCACCGGTCGCCACCAGCAACTCCTGCCGGAGCGACGCCGCAGGAATCTTGACCAGCTCCTTTTCGAGGAGCTCAATGTGTTCGGGATGGGCGATCAGGTGGTGGGCCAGCCTATTGCTGGCACCCAAAACCATGATCAGCTGACGAGTCAGGATTGGCGCAGCGGTCAAACGAGAGAGTAGGCCTGGGACCCGCTCGCAGAGCCGGTCCAGCTCCGCCAGTGCCTGATCCGGATCGGCAGACTGCGCCAGCACATCCAGCAACGGCTCATGCTCATCGTCCCAGGGTTCGATGACGCGTGCTGCAGCCTCGGCGTCGACGAATCCCCGTCGCGCCAGGGTGCCTTGTGTGGTCTCGATCCGGATCATTTGCCTCGATGTTACTGAGAACGTTCGGCCTTGATCCCTCAGCATTCATCGACACTGCCGATGACTGGTACCGTCGCCGCGGAAGTCTTTGAACGATGCCAGGAGATCGTCAGTAATGGCGCCACGACTCGGACCGCAGGAGGCCGTGCTCGAGCAGTCCCGAACAGTAGTGGCGTGGTTGCAAGGTCTACCGACGGAGGTTTTTGAGCGGCCAACGGTGCTGCCGGATTGGAATATGCGACAACTGGCCGGCCACTTGGTCCTCGTGCATGCTGGGCTTGCGGCATCGCTCCAACACCGGACCAGGGAACCTCCGCTTCCGATCCATGAGTTCGTGACGCGCTATCGGCGTGATGTGGAAATGATCATGGCGTCAACGCTGGAGGAATCCGCTGGACTTACCGGCCCGGAGGTTGTAGCGCGGCTGGAGTCGTCGATTGATGATCTTGCGGCCGCGCTGGATGGCGACGTCCAGCTGTCTCGAGCGATCATGACCGGCCGTGGTCCCACGACGATCGAGGACTATCTGGCAACCCGAATCGTGGAAGTGGTGGTACACACCGACGATCTGAATCGATCGGTACCGGAAGTGGTACCGGCCAGCCTCCAGCGGGGCGCCCTCGCGCGGTGTACTCGTACCCTTGCTGGAATTCTCGCCGCCCGGAATCCGGGTAAGTCGGTAGAGGCGCGAATCCCGCCGTACGCGGCCGTACAGTGCGCGATCGGCGATCCCGGGCCGACTCACACTCGCGGTACCCCGCCGAACGTCGTAGAGACCGACCCAGTGACATTCTTGCGGCTAGCAACCGGCCGCGTTGCCTGGAACGAGGCCATTGCCAGTGGCACGGTGCACGCATCCGGCCTGCGGGCCAACCTGTCCCCAGCGCTCCCCCTACTCTCCTAGAGAGTTAGAGGACGGGGAGGAGACGAGTGAGCTCCAGCGGAGTCACCTGCCGGCGGTACTCATCGAACTCGGCACGCTTGTTGCGAAGGAAGAAATCAAAGACGTGCTCACCTAGCGTCTCGGCAACCAGATCGGAGCGTTCCATGGTGTGGATCGCCTCATCAAGGTTCCGTGGCAGCGGTGAGATTCCCAGCGCTTGCCGTTCCCGCTCGGTGAGCGACCAGACGTCGTCCTCGGCACCTTCAGGCAGTTCATACTCGCCTTCAATCCCGGCTAGCCCTGCCGCCAGGATGAGCGCAAAGGCCAGGTATGGATTGGCCGCCGAGTCGATCGACCGGAGCTCGATGCGTGCCGAGGACCCCTTGTTCGGCTTGTACATCGGTACCCGGACCAGCGCGGAGCGGTTGTTGCGACCCCAGCAGATGTAGCTGGGCGCCTCGCCTCCGCCCGCCAGCCGCTTGTACGAGTTGGTCCACTGATTAGTCACCGCGGTGATCTCGGCAGCGTGCCGCAGCAGGCCGGCTATGAAGTAGCGCCCAATCTTCGACAAGTGATGTTCCGCGCTGGCGTCGTAGAAGGCATTGGTATCGCCCTCGAAGAGCGACATGTGCGTGTGCATGCCGGAGCCCGGGTGCTCGGTGAACGGCTTAGGCATGAACGAGGCGTAAATGCCCTGGGATAGCGCAACCTCCTTGACGACTACGCGGAAGGTCATCAAGTTATCAGCCGTGGAGAGCGCATCGGCGTAGCGAAGATCGATCTCTTGCTGCCCAGGACCTCCCTCGTGATGGGAGTACTCGACCGAAATGCCCATCTGCTCGAGCATGGTGATTGCGCGACGCCGGAAGTCGGTGCCCAGACTCTGCGGCGTGTGATCGAAGTAACCGGACTGATCCACCGGAATGGGCGGCTTGCCCGGCTTCATCGGGTCCTTGAAGAGGAAGAACTCCACCTCGGGATGGGTGTAGAAGGTGAATCCCAGATCGGCGGCTCTCTTGAGCGCGCGTTTCAGCACATAACGGGGGTCGGCGTACGAGGGCGACCCGTCCGGCATCGTGATGTCGCAAAACATCCGGGCTGTAGCCGGACTGGTGTCACGCCAGGGAAGCACCTGGAAGGTCGCGGGGTCAGGATGGGCGAGCATGTCGGACTCATACACCCGTGCGAAGCCCTCAATCGCTGAACCATCGAACCCCATGCCCTCGGCGAAGGCTCCCTCGAGCTCCGCAGGTGCGACAGCAACCGACTTCAAAAAGCCAAGAACATCGGTGAACCACATACGGACGAACCGCACATCACGCTCTTCGATCGCCCGCAATACGAACTCGGTCTGCTTGTCCACCCGGCCAAGTCTGCCGCTCAGGATGTAACGGCAGCGTTACGGTCGCATCGATCTGCAGAAAGCTTCAGACGGTCTAGCCGCTGCCGCCACCGTAGTGTGGCGTCGTAGTCTCGTGCCGTGCCTCATCTACGGATTGCCATGGCCCAGGTCAATGCCACTGTGGGAGACATCTCGGCCAACGCCGACCTCGTTATGGACTGGTCGAAGCAAGCAGCCGACGCCGGCGCAGATCTCGTGCTGTTCCCCGAGATGATGCTTACCGGTTACCCGGTCGAAGATCTCGCGTTGCGACGCAGTTTCGTCGAGGCGTCGCGGACGTCGATCAATCGCTTGGCCACCCGGCTGCTCGATGCCGGACTTGGTGATCTTGTAGCGGTGGTCGGCTACCTGGACCGCACCGACGAGCCCGATCATCCCAAGGGTGGACATCCACTCAACGCCGCCGCAGTGCTGCACCAGGGCCGTGTCATCTGTTCCTACGCGAAGCACCACCTACCCAATTACGGTGTCTTCGACGAGTACCGCTATTTCAAGCCTGGCAACGAATTGCACGTGCTCCGCATTCGCGGCATCGATGTCGCGATCGCCATCTGTGAAGATCTTTGGCAAGACGGCGGTCCGGTAGCAGCAACTGCTGAGGCGAGCGCCGGACTATTGGCAGTGATCAACGCCAGCCCGTACGAGCGGGACAAGGACGACGTACGCGGCGACCTGGTTAGGCGGCGCGCCCGCGAAGCTGGCTGCCCGCTTGCCTACGTCAACCTGGTCGGCGGCCAGGATGAGCTGGTCTTCGACGGCGACACCATGATCGCCAGTACAGATGGCACCATCTTCGTACGCGCGCTGCAATTCGTCGAAGACCTGGTTGTTGCTGATCTTGAGCTGGCACCCGGCACAGCTCCGCTACAGCCCGAAATCGCCCAGGGCACCGTTCCAGCCGAAGCCGGCCAAAGCGGCATGATCATCCTCCGCCATCACATCTCCGACGCCGGAGATGCGCCTGCGGAGATGATCACCCCGGTTGTCGCGAAACCCCTTGAGGCGATGGCCGAGGTGTATCTCGCCTTGGTCATGGGGCTACGAGACTATTGCCACAAGAACGGAATCGAGCGGGTCTACCTCGGGCTGTCGGGTGGCATCGACTCAACCCTGGTTGCCACGTTGGCATGTGACGCGCTCGGCGCAGACCGCGTCTATGGCATCTCCAACCCCAGCGCCTACTCCTCTGAGCACTCCAAGAGCGACGCCGCTGATTTGGCCGCACGAACCGGTCTGCATTTCACCACCGTGCCGATCGCACCAGCCGTCGACGCGTTTCACCAGATGCTTGAACTGGACGGCATCGCGGCCGAGAACCTCCAAGCGCGAATCCGCGCCGTGATCTGGATGGCCGAGTCGAATCAGCACACACCCTCGATCGTGCTGGCCTGCGGCAACAAGAGCGAGCTCGCGGTCGGCTATAGCACGATTTACGGAGATGCGGTCGGCGGCTACGCGCCGATCAAGGACGTGCCGAAGACCTGGGTTTGGAAGTTGGCGCGCTGGCGCAACGAGCAAGCCGAGCAGCGTGGCGAGACCCCGCCGATTCCGGAAAACGCGATCACCAAGGAGCCGAGCGCCGAATTACGGCCCGGCCAGAAGGACACCGACTCGCTGCCGCCGTATGAGCTGCTCGACGACATTCTTGACGACTACGTCGAGGGCGACGCCAGCCATGAAGACATTGTGAAAATGGGCTTCGATCCGCACGTGGTCGACCGGGTGATCCGGCTGGTTGATCTTGCCGAGTACAAGCGGCGGCAATACCCTCCGGGCACCAAGATCAGCTTTAAGGCATTCGGCCGCGACCGGCGGTTGCCGATCACCAACGGCTGGCGTGAGGGCCGTTGAGGTGATCTCTGTCCGCTTTCTGACATCGGGGCGATCAGATCCAGTCCTGCTCAGGTAACAGAACATGCCACAAGGGCTGCCCGGCTGGTACCGCGATCCCGCAGGCGTGCCTGGGCGCTATCGGTACTGGGACGGCTCACAGTGGTCAGCAATCACCACCGATGACCCTCGCGAACCGCTGCCGGCCGATGTCGGCCGGCCTGAAATACCGGGCGCTGTTAGACCGGAGGGCCGAGGGACCCGAATACCTGAAGGACGGCGGCTCGCGGTGATCATCGCCGTGATCGTGGTGGCCGTGATCGGCGTCGTATCCCTGGCGGTGTACCTAGGCAACCTGCGGCCCGTCGCCAACCGGGCGGTACCCACCCCGACAGCGACTCTGAACGCCTCGTCGGCTCCCCCGACGGGGGAACCCTCACCGAGTCACTCGGCCACTCCGACGCCGGCAACGCCGCTGCGCTGCCCGAAGGGCAACCCAAATCTCCGGGCTCGCCATCCGATCGACGATCGGGTATACGGCGGCAACTTGTCGTTCCCAGAGCAACCGACGTTCGAGTCAGCATCGGTTGAGCCACGCTTCAGGTTTGGCTATGACGTAGTCCAGCAAACTTTGCAAGTGAGCCGGGATCCGGGCTGGATTGCACAACTTGCGGTCGGTCAGTTACGCGGCAAGGACGGCTTTGGCAACCATGCTGAAGCTGCCGTCGAGAACCTGGTGCGCTGCGTCATCGCGGGCAACATGTATAGCCCATATCTGCCCACCCGAACCGATATCCGTAGCGAGAGTCTGAGCATCGACGGCAATAACGGATGGCTAATCGATTGCGAGATCACCGTCGATCGACCCGATCTTCCGGTTGCAGGTGATCATACGATCTTCATCGTGGTACGCGATGGCCAGAACTGGGGCTTTTTCTTCGGTGCGGTACCGATCGGCAATGCTCAGCTTGATGCCGTGCTCGCCAAGACCATACGGGAGTTACGTGCCAGCTGATATGCGTCCTGAGCCTGCCGAAGGCCGAGATCAAGGCTTCGACTCAGCCGGATTTCGAGCTAGCTAGGCCGCGGCATCCTCTTCGGAGATAACGATCATCGACTCCAGCCGCGGTGCCCCGAAGGTAGTGGCCATCGCGACATCACTGGCGTCGCGACCTCGGCCTATGAGCACTCGACCCTTCCGTCGCTCGTTGTTTCGTGGATCGAAGGTCCACCAGCGGTCGCCCAGATAGACCTCCATCCAGGCCGCAAAATCCATCGGCAGATCGCGATGCGGGACATCGATCTCTGGTAGATACCCGAAGACGTAGCGAGCGGGAATGTTGAGAGCACGACAGAACGAAACCGCGAGGTGGGTGAAATCCCGGCACACTCCGTAGCCGCTGGTGTGCACATCGGCAGCAGTAGTCCACGGATTGCTAGCGCCGTACTGGAATTGCAGATGATCATGAACGTAATCGCAGATCGCTTGCACCCGGCGATAGCCGGGCGGCGTGTTGCCGAAGCGCTCCCAAGCCTCCGCGCCGAGCACATCTGGTAGGCAAAAGCGGCTGGGAAGGAT
The DNA here is from genome assembly GCA_036566085.1 of Propionibacteriaceae bacterium. Classification (GTDB taxonomy): domain Bacteria; phylum Actinomycetota; class Actinomycetes; order Propionibacteriales; family Propionibacteriaceae; genus Microlunatus. Next base: position 2,841 of record DATCXA010000753.1, on the reverse strand, counting down.
GTAGATCAGCGCCTCATCGGGCAGCTGATCCGGCGTCAGCTCGGGCGCCTCCTCGTCGACATCCTCCACCGCGTCAGGTGCGATCACGGTCGCCTTATAGCTGATCACCGAGCGTCCGGCAGGCACGACCAACCGTCGGCACGGATTGCCATACAGATCTGTGTAGGCATGGGTCGGTCCATCGGGTTCCAACGACCAACGAGCGTCGATTACGTCGACCTTCTGATCACTCAACGGCTCCACTTGGAACACTGCGTGCACGTCGGCCACCGACTCGTGAACGAACTCACAGCCGACTGTCAGGCGGCGCGTCACCGCCGCCACCAACTCGCCTTGTCCGGAATTAGCACTGAGGTCGCTCCTCGTTGACGGTCTTGACAAATCGAGCGGGAGTTAAGAAGACAAAGATCGTAGCGCCCGATCGAGGTGCGCAGCCTACGCGGAGCTGGCCCACCCATCTCGTATCCCGAAACATGGTCTCAGACATTCCATTTGCGCTGCCGGCCATCGTCGCCGGTCTGGTGTTGCTGAGCCTGTACGGCCCGTCGAGCCCGCTCGGGTCAACTGGGCCAAGACCCGACTACCGGCCGCACGTCGAGGAGCTGCTCGTCGTGGGGTCGGCGCTCGGCAGCCTGGTGGGAATCGTCGCACTGCTGACGTGGGGCAACTCCAGTACCCGCAACACCGCCGCGGCGATCGGCCTCATCGGCGTCTTCACGACCTGGGCGATGCTGCACTTGATGTACAGCACCCGATATGCGCAGTTCTATTACGGAGAGCCCGTAGGTGGAATCGACTTCAACAGTAATGACCAGCCGTCGTACCGCGACTTCTTCTATTTCAGCTACAACCTGGGGATGACTTACCAGGTATCGGACACGGGCGTCTCCAGTACCGCGATCCGCTCGGTGGTGCTGAGGCACTGCTTGCTGTCATACAGCTTCGGAACGGTGATCCTCGCCGCGACCATCAATCTTGTCGCCGGGCTCGTCACTATCTGACGCCACTCAGTCAGCACCTGGCGAGGCACCCGCTGCCCGTCGCCAGGCTCTAGCGGTCGTACACCCGACTAACCTGCACCCGCGCTGCCTTCGGCATCAGTCCCTCGTTATCGGCTCGCTGCTTGATCATCAGTGGCCTCCTGGACAGTGAGCTCGGCAGCCGGGTCCGCCTCGAGGCGCTCGTCCGGGATAGGCGCGCCACTGCGGATCGAGCGGCCGTAGCTGCCGTCTTCGACACGCTGGAGAGCACGATCAAGAGCCCCGAGCCGGTTCCGCAGGCCGGCGGCCACGGCATCGTCGACGCCCTCTTGTGCCAGTGGCGTCGCGGGATAGGACGCATCGCGTTCCGCCTCGTGATCATCTGTCCGGTCTGTGCCGAGATCAGCAAGCAGCTGCTGCACCCGGGCACGCTCTGCATTCAGCAACGACCGAGCCCGTTCCAGTTCCATCCGGCTGCACCTCCGTTACTCCTGCTGTTGTCCTGGCCAAGTGAGATCAACGGTTGGAGGTGTCTGTGGCTGACGCGGACGCCAGGAAGCGTTGCCGATCAACGATCGCCCGCTCGATCTGGCCTGCAGCGACCACCAGCCCTGAGCCGTCGATCGCCTGTACGTCGAAGGTCAGACGACGGCCGACTGCGTCGCGCTGCGGCGCTGCGATGATCTCGATGCTGCCGCCGACACCGGTCGCGCGGCGGTGTTCTATGCGGATCCCGGTGCCGACTGTCGTCTGGCCCGTGGTAAGGAAGGCGCCTGCGGCCCGCACGGTTGCCGCTTCCATCCACGCGATCAGCCGTGGTGTCGCGAGCACCGGAACGTCACCACTGCCGAGGGCCACAGCCGTGTCGGCGTCGGTCACCTCGTGACGCATCTGGTCGCCCTCCGCCGCATTCGCACCCGCTTCGCCCCGATGAGCTGGGGCGACTAGAGATCGTCGTTCCAGCGGGGGTCGTTGTCGTAGGCCTCGTTGCGCTCCTCCACCAGCTCGAGCGCACGTTCGGCCTCCTCCCGCGTCTTATAGGGGCCGAGCCGGTCGGTGATCTTCGAGTCGTTGTTGTCTGGTACCACCTTGTGGGTCTTGAGGTCATACCACCAATCGCCCTGAGCCATCTGACCCTCCTTCGGACTGCACCTCGATTTGACGGTACTCCCCCACTTCCTTCCCCGGAAAGTGGTCATCAACGACACGCCTTCGGGCGAATTTGATGTGGTTTTCGACCACTCTTGGGAAAGTAAGATCCCCAAGTGACCATCCAACCCGCGACTATTTCGCCGCCACGCGAGGTGCCTGCCAACATCCCGCGGCCGCCCTACGTCGGCCGGACCGCGCCGGATCGCTATACCGGCGACGACGTCCAGACGCCGGAGACCATTGAGAGAATACGCATCGCGGGCCGGATCGCTGCCCAAGCGATGCATGCCGCCGCCGCGGCAATCAGCCCTGGCGTAACGACTGATGATCTTGATCGGGTGGTCCACGAGTTCTTGATCGACCACCGTGCATACCCATCAACCCTGGGTTATCGCGGATTTCCCAAATCATGCTGCACCTCGGTCAATGAGGTGATCTGTCACGGCATCCCAGATGCCCGCCCGCTGCAGGAGGGCGACATCGTCAAGATCGACGTAACTGCCTATATCGACGGCGTCCACGGCGACACCTGTGCGACTTTCTTTTGCGGCGAGGTCGATGAGCCCGGCCGGCTGCTGACCGAGCGCACCCACGAGGCGTTGGTACGCGCTATCAACGCCGTGAAACCGGGGCGCCAGGTCAATATCATCGGCCGCGTGATCGAGAGCTACGCCAAGCGCTTCGGCTACGGCGTGGTCCGTGACTACAC
>DATCXA010000744.1:0-6563 GCA_036566085.1 Propionibacteriaceae bacterium | reverse complement strand
CTACGTCGGCAGCCCGGCGAACGAAATTGTCAATCCGATCGAGCGCGGCCACAGATTCGGCGATCGCTGCATCGGAACACTCGATAGGAGAGCGATAGTGCGGCTGAATCAGATAGAGCCGTACCGCACGCGCAGGGAATCTCTTGATCACCTCTGAAACAAGCGCACTGTTGTCCAGCGACTTGCTCATCTTCTCTCCAGCACTGGTCACAAGCGCGTTGTGCATCCAATACCGTGCGAAGCGCTGTCCCGCAGCTCGGGACTGCGCCAGCTCGTTCTCATGGTGCGGAAACCGAAGATCAAGCCCGCCGCCGTGAATGTCGAACTCATCGCCGAGGTACTTGCTTGCCATCGCTGAGCATTCCAGATGCCATCCGGGCCGGCCTCGTCCCCAGGGCGTCGGCCAACTGGCCGTCTCCGGTTCGTTGTCCTTGTGGCCTTTCCAGAGCGCGAAGTCTCTGGGGTCCTTCTTGCCTCGTGGATCAGAGTCTGCGGCTGGTTCCATGTCGTCGATGTTCTGGTGAGACAGCGAGCCGTACTCCGGCCAGGACTTCACATCGAAGTAGACATCGCCGGAGCCGTCGGGCGCCGGATAGGCGTGACCGCGGTCGATCAGCACCTTGATCATTTCGATCATCTCCGGGATGTGACCCGTGGCACGCGGCTCGTACGTCGGTGGCAAGCAGCCGAGTGCGGCGTAAGCCTCATGCAACTCTCGCTCGAAGCGATACGCGTGCGCGAACCACGGCGTACCCGCCTCGGCCGACTTGATCAAGATCTTGTCATCGATGTCGGTGATATTGGCGATCACCGTGACCTCGTAGCCGCACCATGTCAGCCAGCGGCGAAGCACATCAAAAACCACTTCTTTTCGAATGTGGCCTAGGTGTGGGCCTGCCTGTACCGTCAGCCCGCAGTGGTAGATCGAAACTCGACCCGGCACGACCGGCTCGAAGTTGCGTTCCGATTGGGTGGCGGTGTCGTAGATCCGGAACGCATCTGATGTCACGCCCGGCTCCGTCGGCTGTGTCACGAGCGTGTGTCCCGCCCTGAGGGCGGAACCCCATTAGGTGTTCGTGTCTCCATGTTCACGGCCATCAGGCGCTGCATTGCCTCGACGCCCTCCCGCAGCGCCTTGATGTCACGTTTCGACATCGTCGCGAGGTACGGCTCAAGGCTGGTGCCGATCGATGCGCGCATCGACGACAGCTGCTGGTAGCCCTTCTTGGTTAACTTGATCATCCACGCTCGGGCATCGCGCGGGTCGGCGGTGCGGTCGACCAGGTGCGCGGCCTCCAGACGCTTGACATGGTTGGTGATCGTCGGCTGGGAACATTTCTCGGCCAGGGCAAGATCACTGATCCTCGTTGGCCCGTCATCGTGCAGTCGAGCCAGCAAGCGTGCAGCGGCGAGGCTGATGCCGAACCCGTCTTCTTTGGGAACCCACCGCACCACGCGTGCTGCGGTGGTGATGAGATCCTCGCCGAGGGCGTGGAGATCTTCGTCCATTCGGGCAGGATATTCGGTTTCGGTGAGCCGCGAGCGTTCACTCGTGATCGCGGGCATTGCGATTGTGTAAGCGATCACCAAAAGTTCCCTCGTGATCGCGAGCGTCGGCATTGCCGGACGATCACTAAAGGCGGTCATCGGCGGATGGCCGCCACCACAAGTTCTGCTAGCTCAGAGTAGGCCTCGGCATCGCTAAGGCCTGTGGCCGCAGCGATCTCACCGCTCGTGATGCGCCGCATCGTCGCCGTCACGACCTCAGCTACGAATGCAGCATGGACGCGCCGGAATGCGCCGACCTGAGTGCCCTCGTCGATCAGTTCACGAACTCGCTGTGCCGCAGCCAGCGTGTTCTGCTCATAGATTTCGGTCGCCGGACGGAAGTGGGCGATGTCATCTCGGAATGCCCGACTGGCTGGCCGGAGCGCCTCAGCCACGGCTTCCAGATAGCGAGTGACCCGCTTGGCGGGCGCCCGGGTGCGCGCAATCGCCGCTTCAACCTGCTCAGTCGCTCGCTTGAAAAACTGCCGCACAGCGAGCACGGCCAACTGCTCTTTGCTAGAAGCAAGGGCATAAAGCGTGCGTTTGGAGCAGTTCAGTTGACCCGCGAACTGATCCATCGTCAGGTGGCTGAATCCCTGCGCAATTACAAGATCGACGAGCGCATCTCGCAGATGCCTCTGGCGGCTGGTCAGTCGGCGTTCCAGCAAGGCGGCTACCATAGCGGTACTAACGTACTATCTCCAGTACCGGCTCGGGGCAACCGTCACAAGGAGCGAGATGGCCGTCGATCGCCTGTTGCCAACCGCAGAGGGCGCCGAGCTGGTGTCAGTGGTCAGGGAGCTTGCACAAGCTGAGCTGGCGCCGCGAGCTGCCGCAGAGGAGGCAGCGGCGCGGTTCCCTCGCGATGCCTTTGCCATGCTGGGCGAGGTTGGGCTTCTTGGTCTGCCGTACCCGGAAGAGTACGGCGGTGCCGGTCAGCCGTACGAGGTGTATCTGCAAGCTCTTGAAGAGGTCGCGATTGCCTGGATGACGGTCGGCGTCGGTGTCTCGGTGCATGGGATGGCGACTTATCCGATGGCGGCGTTCGGGACGACAGCGCAGCGTGAGACTTATCTGCCGGAGATGATCGGCGGAAAAATGCTGGGCGCGTACGCGCTCTCCGAGGCGCAGGCCGGATCGGACATCTCGGCCATGACGACCCGGGCGAAGCACGCTGATCATGGCTATGAGCTCAATGGTGCAAAAGCCTGGACTACTCACGGTTCGTGCGCGGACTTCTACACCACCTTCGCGCGGACCGACGACGACCCGCGGGGTGGTGTGACGTGCTTCCATATGCCCGGGCAGGTGCCGGGCCTGACCTTCGGTAGTCCGGAGCACAAGATGGGTCTGAACGCCTCGCCGACGACGGCGTTGTATTTCGACGCTGTTCCCATCGATGACAGCCGGCGCATTGGAGATGAAGGCCAGGGTGCGCGGATTGCCCTTTCTGCGTTGGATTCTGGCCGGCTGGGAATTGCTGCCTGTGCCACCGGACTCGCTCAGGCCGCTCTTGATCTTGCTGCGGGCTATGCGAAGCAGCGGGAGCAGTTTGGGCGTGCCATCGCAGAATTTGAAGGGTTGCGGTTCTTGCTCGCAGAGATGGCGGCGGCAGTTGATTCGGCCCGTGCGACGTATCTGATGGCGGCTCGCAAGCGGGACGCTGGTCGGCCGTTCAGCCGGGATGCTGCGGTCGCGAAGATGATCGCCTCTGATGTCGCCATGAAGGTGACGACCGATGCGGTTCAGGTGCTCGGAGGCTACGGCTACACGCGTGACTATCCGGCCGAGCGGTATATGCGAGAGGCCAAGGTGACTCAGATCTTCGAGGGCACCAACCAGATCCAGCGGCTTGTCATAGCTAGCCAGCTGTTGAAGTAAGCACTCAAGTAACCTCTGACAAGTCTGAGGAGGGGGAGTGGGATGAGGCCGGGTGAGCACGATGTCGTGCTGGTGACCGGGGGCGCCTCAGGTCTAGGAGCAGCCACCGTGCGGCGGGTGATTGCGGAGGGTGCGTCGGCGCTGATCCTTGACCTGCCCAGCTCGGCCGGATCGGAGCTAGCGGCCGAGCTGGGGGAGCGAGTGCGATTCGCTGCAGCCGACGTACGCGACGAAGATCAAGTGCAGGCGGCTGTCGCCGCTGCAACTGAGTTAGGCACTCTTCGGGTCGTAGTTAACTGCGCCGGGGTCGGGACCCCGGGCCGAGTGATCGGCAAGCGTGGCGTATTGCCGTTGGAGGCCTTTCAGACGGTGATCGACATCAATCTGGTCGGCACGTTCAATGTGCTAAGACTCGCTGCCGCAGCCATGATCGACAATGAACCAATCGACGGCGACCGGGGATTGGTGATCATGACTGCCAGCGTCGCAGCCTTCGATGGGCAGATCGGTCAGGCCGCGTACGCGGCAAGCAAGGGCGGCGTTGCCTCTTTGACACTGACAGCAGCGCGAGACCTTGCAGACAAGGCAATCCGCGTTATGACGATCGCACCCGGCGTCATGGAAACTCCGATGATGGCGGGTCTCCCGGGTGAGACGAAGTCGATCTTGGAGGCGCTGGTGCCCCATCCTGCGCGGCTGGGCCGCCCTGAAGAGTACGCAATGCTGGTCTGCTCGATCATCGAGAACTCGCTGCTCAACGGAGAAGTCATCCGTCTCGACGGCGCCTTGCGGATGCCGCCTCGCTAGCCGATGGAGGTGTCAGACCAGCGGGCTCGTTCGGCTGGCGCGTCAAACGGGTCGGCGAAGTAGAACCGGGCCTTCTTTACCTTTGCGTCGGCCAGCTCGACAATGCCGACGATATTGACCAGCCCCTCGCCATAGTCGACAAGACCTTCCGCGACCCAAACCGATGGCCCGCCCACGATGCTCCGCCAGCGGATACGTGGTGGCCCGGGCACTTCGGCGTACATGCCCATGATGTTGCTGCGACCGACGAACCGCTCGCCGGATTGCGGCCGCTCATCGACCGCATCGTCGGCAACGAGCGAGCCGACGGCGTCAAGATCCCATCTTTCCCAGGCGGCGAAGAGCTTCGCAGCAGCGTCAGGTGCCACCTGATCTGAGTCAGTCATCAGGCTCACTTCTGAGCTTTTGCGCGTAGCGCAGCAATGTCGAGGTACGCCTCAGCCGGCTCCTCCTCGGCCTCGGTGGCCTCTTCCTCCCACGGGTCATAGGGCTTCTCAGAGTCGTCGTCGGCGAAGCCCTGTGACGGATCGAATGGGTTGGCCAGCGGCCCAGTCGACTCCATCGCTGAGACGGCGATTTCCTCATCTGGCAACCCGCGCAGCACTGTGTTGACATACGACAACGCGGCTTCCGCCATGGAGATCTCCGCACCGGCCTGCTCGCTCATGAACCAGCGATGCTCCAGCATCTCGTGGTACAGCTCCGCAGGCTCCAGCTTTGCCCTCAACTCCATCGGCACCGACTGCAGAATTGGCTCGAACTGCTCGGTCAACCACTCGTGAGCCACAATCGCCTCATCTGCCCCCTGCTGGTCGGTTCGGGCGCGGTAATAGTCAAGATCATTAAGCAGCCGCCGAGCCTGGTTCTCCTCGGTGTCCATCCCGGTCAGCCGGATCAAGCGGCGCGAGTGATGTCCCGCATCGACCACCTTGGGCTGAATGCGAATCGTCGAGCCGTCGAAATCGGTCGTGATGTCCAATTCGGCGACATCAAACCCGAGGGCATTCAGCCGGCGAACCCGGCTCTCGATGCGGTGCATCTCCCCCGCGTTGAATTCCTCAACCGCAGTCAACTCATTCCACAACTCTCGGTACCGGTTCTCGATGGCCTCCACGAGCACCAGCGGATCCAGCGCCGCATCTAGGAGCCCGCCGGCCTCCAAATCGCAGAACTCGCCGTACAGGTTGGTTCGCGCAATGGTCAGGTCGTGCTCGCGCTGACCATCGGTCAATTGGTCGTGGAGCTCGCCCGTCTCCAGGTCCACCAAGTACGCCGCGAATGCTCCCGCGTCACGCCGGAACAAGGTATTGGACAGTGACACGTCACCCCAGAACAAGCCGATGAGATGCAAGTGCGCCACGAGCACCACCATGGCGTCGACCAACCGGTTAACGGTGTCTTGCCGTACGCCCCGGTTGAACAAGGACCGATACGGCAAGGAGAACTGCAAATGCCTGGTGATCAGAATCGGATCGAGCGGTTCACCATTATGATCAACGCGCTCGGTGACCACCCCCACTGCTTCTACTGACGGCGTATCCAGCCGGGCTAAGTCACGCAGCAGGCGGTACTCATGCAGTGCAAGGTGCTCCACGACCTCTTTGAACGCGTACACCGCAGTCCCTACCCGGACGAAACGTACGACGTGCCGGGAGATACCGCGCGGAAGGGCGACCAAGCTCTCCTCGGGCCAATCGGCGAGTGGGGTCGCCCAGGGCAGAGTGATCAACCGCGAGTCAGGCTGTGCCGCGAGGAACCTGGGCATGGTCCAATCTTGTCATCACTGGACTCGTGCCGCCGTGCCGACGGATTAGCGAAGCTCGAACAAACTGCCGGCCTCCCGCAATTTGCGGGAGGGCCGGCAGTTCTGATCAGGCGTCTGTTTCGCCCGACCTGGGCCGCGGCGGCCGCGGCGGCCCAGGCGGCGGTGAGTCGGTGAAGACGCTTTCCGTTGCAGGGGAGATGCGGTCGCCGGTCACCTTGGAGAACACGTGCACGTGTGTCGGATCGATCAGCAACCGAACGCTCACGCCCCGGTGCGGCGGCGTCCGGCCCCCGTGGATCCGGCCGACGATCTGCTGAGCGGTGATCAACTCGTCCTCGGCGATACCCGACAAAGTGCCGTAGATGAATGCATCGGCGCCCAACTCCTCCACGACGCCGACATCGATCGGGATGCCCTCGCGGCTCTCGGGGTCCTCGTTCAGCTCGAAATTCTCCGGACGGATTCCCAGCACGAGGTTCTTCTCGTCTGATGCCTTGGCGAGGGTCTCACGAGGCACCGGAACGGTGTAATCACCCAAGTGCACGCCGTCCGGCTGTACGTT
>DATCXA010000713.1:0-6998 GCA_036566085.1 Propionibacteriaceae bacterium | reverse complement strand
GCTGGGGCTGGACCAGCCCCTCTATACGCAGTTCGCGGAGTTTGTCTGGCGCGCGCTGCAGGGCGACCTCGGCGAGTCGCTTCGCGGTGGCCAGCCCGCCCTGGAGATGGTCCTGGAGCGACTCCCGGCCACTGCCCTCCTCGCGGCCGCGGCGATGATCGTTGCATTGATCATCGCGTTCCCGCTCGGGATCTTCGCCGCGATTAAGCCCAATAGTTGGGTCGATAGAAGCCTGATGAGCGTTGCGCTGATTGGGCAGAGCATGCCGACCTTCTGGATCGGACTCATGCTGATCATGATCTTCGCGGTGACCTTCAGAGTGTTTCCCACCGGGGGGATGGGAGGCCTCGCTCACCTGGTCTTGCCCACTCTTACCCTCGCATTCTGGAGCGCCGCGAGAACCGCGCGGTTGATCCGGTCGGGAATGATCGAGGCCTTGTCGCAAGATTATGTTCGTACGGCGCGAGCCAAAGGAGTTCCGGAAGCCGTCGTCGTGCTCCGGCATGGCATGCGGAACGTAATGCTTCCGATCATCACGGTCGTCGGACTCGATCTCGCCGTGCTCCTGGGCGGAGCGGTGGTGACCGAAACGGTGTTCGCCTGGCCGGGAGTAGGACGATTGGTCATTGACTCCATTCGGCTGCGCGACTTCCCGGTCGTTCAGGCCGCAGTTCTCGTTATCGCGGTGATCTATGTGGCCGTCAACCTCGTCGTCGACGTCCTCTACACCGTCGTCGATCCGCGGATGAGGCTGTCATGAACCGGAAAACCAACGCTGTCGCACCGCAGACGGCTCAGCCTGCACTCCCGCCGTCCGGAACCTCCCTCATGCGCATGAGGATGCCACGCTTCCTGCGCAACAACACAGCCATCTCGGTCGCGGGAATCCTGCTCGCCATCATCGCAGTCGCAGCACTGATTGCGCCGCTCCTCGGACTGCCAGACCCCAACCTGCAGAACCTGGCGGGCAGGGCGCAGCCACCGTTCGGCGCCGGAAGCATCTTCGGTACCGACGAACTCGGGCGCGACATTCTCAGTCGGCTGGTACACGGGGCGAGAATCTCCCTGACCGTCGCCATCAGCGCTGTCGCCATCGGTGGCGGCCTGGGGACGGTGCTCGGTCTACTCGCTGGGCACTATCGCGGCAAGGTCGACGACGTCATCAGCTGGATGATCAACGTTCAGTTGGCGTTCCCGTTCATCCTGCTGATGATCGCCGTGGTGGCGGTGCTCGGCCCCGGTCTCACCAACCTGATCGTTGTCCTGGGTGTTGGCAGTTGGGCCATCTATGCCCGACTCATCCGCAGCGAGGTCCTCAGCGTCAGCCAGCGCGACTACATTCAATCCGCCAAGACGGTGGGTGTGGGCGAGTTGAGACTTATCTTCCGTCACATCCTTCCGAATGTGTTCTCGCCCTTGATCGTCATCGTGAGCTTCGAGATTTCCAGCATGATCATCGCCGAGTCGACCCTCAGCTTCCTCGGACTCGGGGTCGGCCCCGACATCCCGTCCTGGGGGAGCATGATCTCGGCCGGCCGTCAATACATGCAGAGCGCATGGTGGCTCACAGCATTGCCAGGTCTGGCCATTGTGGTCACCGTGCTGTGCGTCAACCTCATTGGCGATTGGCTCCGGGACACGCTCGACCCACGGCATAGGACGCGAAAGTGACGGGCCAAAGAGTTTCCGGTTCCGGCGCGGAGAAGATGAAAGACATGGACATGGCCCCCCTGCTCGAGGTTCGTGACCTCCGAACTAGCTTCATGCTCAGCGAACGTAATGTCCGAGCCGTGAACGGGGTCAGTTTCTCCCTCCGTCGCGGTCAGACTGTGGGCATCGTCGGCGAATCCGGGTCGGGCAAGAGCGTGACGGCATTGTCTCTAATGCGGCTGGTCTCCGGGACCACGACCACGACGAGCGGCTCGGTGATCTTCGAGGGTCAGGATCTGCTGAAGCTGTCTCCGCGCGAGATGAGACAGCTGCGCGGTCGACGATTGGCCATGATCTTCCAGGATCCGCAGACATCGCTCAATCCTTCGATGACCATCGGCAAGCAGATCATCGAGGTGTTGCGTCAGCACCGACAGCTCAGTCGCAGCGAGGCTCAAGCGCGGGCGCTGGAAATGTTGGAGTCGGTGGGCCTGTCGGGCGGCGCCCGTCGCCTCCGCAATTACCCGCACCAACTCTCCGGCGGCATGCGCCAACGGGTGATGATCGCCATCGCCTTGGCCTGCAACCCGTCTCTCCTAATCGCCGATGAGCCAACGACGGCGCTGGATGTCACGATTCAAGCTCAAGTGCTGGCGCTCATCTCGGACTCGATTTCACAAAGCGAAACGTCCCTCCTGCTGATCACCCATGACATGGGCGTCGTTGCTCGGATGTGCGACACCGTGTGCGTCATGTATGCCGGCAACATCGTCGAGCAGGGTCCGGTGGACACCATTTTCAGCGCACCCAGGCATCCATACACCGTCGGACTCCTGGCCTCGGTGGGTCGGACGGACACCGATCGAAAGAAGCGCCTGACGGGCATTCCGGGTCTGCCGCCGGACGTTGCAGCGAACATATCGGGATGCCCGTTCGCCCCGCGATGCGCCAATGCGCTACCCCAGTGCCTCAGTGCGCGCCCTCATTTGACTGCCGCGGACTCGGTTCCCGAGCATGACGTCGCCTGCTGGAACCCCGTCGCAGACGCGACGAACTGGAATCCCCTGGGGGATACCGCCGACAAGAATCCGGCTGGAAGGTAACGCGTCGATGATGCTTCAGGTCGAGAACCTCAGTGTGAGCTTCAAGGGTGGGGGTCGAGGTAAGAATAACGTCACCCGCGCGGTCAGGGACGTTTCGTTCGAGGTGCGGCAGGGCGAGACCCTGGGTCTGGTCGGCGAGTCGGGCTGCGGAAAGTCCAGCTTGGCGCGAACGCTCATGCTGCTGAATAGACCCGCTGCCGGGCGAGTCCTCATCGAGGGTGAAGACATTCACCAGGCCACTCGGTCCGAACGCAAGCACCTGCGGCGCAACATCCAGATGGTCTTCCAGGACCCAGCAGGCTCGATGAATCCCAGGATGACGGTCGGGAGCCTGATCACCGAGCCGCTCACCGTGCACGGTTTCCCGCGCACAGCGCGACTGGGTCGTCTGCACGCGTTGCTGGATGATGTCGGGCTGCCTCGGAGCGTCGAGGGTCGCTTTCCGCACGAGCTGTCAGGCGGGCAGCTTCAGCGTGCGAGCATCGCCAGAGCCCTGGCGGTCGAACCGAAAATACTAGTGGCTGACGAACCGGTCTCCGCCCTCGATGTTTCCGTGCAGGTCCAGATCATCAACCTACTCATGGACCTCCAAAAGGAGCGGAACCTGACATACGTCTTCATCTCGCATGACCTTGCCGTCGTCTCCCAGGTGAGCGATCGGGTGGCTGTGATGTACCTCGGCGAGATCGTGGAGATCGCAACGACCGATGACATCTTCGATCGCTCGGAACACCCATACACGCGTTCCCTGCTCAGCGCGGTCGCGGTGCCGGACCCGGTCAAAGAGCGGACCCGTGAAAGGATCGTGCTCACGGGCGACATCCAATCGGCGGCGAGCTCACCGGGTGGGTGCCAGTTCCACACTCGCTGCTGGTTGAGGCAGCAGCTGGACAACCCCGAAAGGTGCATCACCGACAGCCCCAAGCTCCAAGCAGACGGCGAAGAGCACCGGGTGGCATGCCACTTTTCCGACGTCTTTTCTGACGAGTCCCTACGAACGAGATTGATCAGTCAGGCTTCACACCAGCCAGTGGTCGGTTGAGCTCCATGCACGCGCTCGACCTCCCCGCGACCCCGTCGATTCAGTGGTCGATCTGCGCGATCGACCTGAGCGATGGCACAACGCTCCTCGATCACTCCTCCGCCACAGTGCTTCGTATGGCGAGCGTCGGGAAGATTCTTCTGCTCATCGAGGTTGCCCGCGGCCTGGCGTCCGGCGAGCTTGACCCTGCGAGGCTTCTGACGCGGTGCGCGGACGACGCGGTCGCCGATTCGGGGCTTTGGCAGCACCTGTCGAGCGACACACTCCCGATAGTCGATGTCGCCGCACTCATCGGCGCGATGAGCGACAACCTGGCGACGAATGTGCTGCTTCGCGAGATCGGCCTCAGCCGAGTCGATCGAGTCGCCGACGACCTGGGACTCGCATCCACCCGATTGCTCGATCGGGTCCGCGACGTGAGAACGAAGGATGATCCGCCAGCCCTGAGCACAGGATCGGCAGCGGACCTGGCGCAGCTTCTCGGCCAACTGAGCACTGGTCAGGTCTATTCTCCCGAGGTCTCCCGGCAGGTGATGGAGTGGCTGTCTTGGGGAACGGACCTGTCCATGGTGGCTGCAGCCTTCGGATTGGACCCGTTGGCGCACCTCGAAATGGACCGGAACCTCATGGTGAAGAACAAGACAGGCACGAACGCCGAGGTTCGGGCGGACGTTGGAGTGGTCCACGGCCGTCGAACCAGCGCCGCGTACGCAGTGATCGCGAACGGAACCATGTCGCAGGGACCCGACCGTGACACCGTGCTTGCCACCATGCGCGCCATCGGAGAAATTCTCCGTCAAACGGTGAGCTAACAAATTCGATGTGTCCGGGCCGAGCAGACCCATGCGGCGGAAACGGATCAGACCACAACGCAGTCAAGCTCCAGAAGGGAATCCTATGAGAACTCGCTCCTTTTTCGCGAAGGTCAACGGTGCACGCCTGAAAATCGAGACACTGGGCCCACAGGACGCGCCGGCGATACTCATTCACCATGGCGCCCCGGGGCTCAGCTCGCGACTCGAACCGCTCGAGTCTTTCGGCGCTTTCGCCGATAGCTACCGCATAGTGACCTTCGACGCTCGAGGTTCGGGAGAATCTGCCGACGACGGCCCATTCACCCACGAACAGTGGGTTGCCGACATCGAAGAAATTCGACAGCAGCTCGACCTCGGGAAGATCGTCATGGCCGGCGGCTCCTATGGCGGCTTCATGGCACTCGAATACACCCTGGCCCACCCCGAGAACGTTTCGGCCCTGATCCTTCGGGATACCGCGGCGAATACGGATCACGACGAGGCCGCCAAGCAGATTGCCCGGTCAAGCAATCGATCCATCGACCCCTGGGCCCTTGACCGGATCGCCACAGGAACATTCACCAGCAACGAAGAGTTCGAACGATACTGGCGAGCCATCCTGCCGCTGTACGAGTTTGACTACGTGCCTGAGACCGCCGAAAAGGTTGCGTCGTCAACTCACTACCATTACCGAACTCACAATTACGCGTTCGCTACCAACATGCTTAGCTATGACCTGAAACCACGGCTGCCCGAGATCACGTGCCCCGTCCTGGTGATCGTTGGCCGGCATGACTGGCGCACGCCGGTGGCAGCATCGCAAGACATTGCCGAGAACATCCGCGGCTCGGAAATCGTCATTTTCGAGAAGTCGGGGCACTCGCCACCGTTGGAAGAGCCCGAACGCTTTCAGAGCCTGGTGCGTGACTTTCTACGAAGGGCCGGGGTCGCGTGATGGACCCCAGGAGCTTTGAGAGTTCGGACGACAGCGTCCCGACGGCCGAAAGTGCTTCCTGTAGCACGGCCGAGCCAGAACGGCCCGTATTGGGCAGTATTCGTCGCGGCACCTCTGGCGGGAACGGCCGATTTCCGTCGTTATTGGACGCGTTTATGGACGCATCGGGCAATTTGAACCCGGAGAGGACAAAATAACCCCCTGAATTCCGTGAAACTCAGGGGGTTAAACGCTCCCCGACCAAGACTCGAACTTGGAACCTGCCGGTTAACAGCCGGCTGCTCTGCCAATTGAGCTATCGAGGAATACTGGCGCAGCTAGCAACTGTAGCAAACGTTGCGAGCCTCAACCATTATCCCATGAGTCGCAGGCTCTCGCGTCACTCGGCCGGGAGCACGAATGTCGGCGACGGCACTGGCTCCGGGTCACCGATCAGCTGCGGGATGCCGCTGACACCATCAACTCGGAAGCTCGCGATCGTGCTCGAGCGCTGGTTCGCCACGTACAGCATCTCCCCCGCCAGGCACAGGTTGCGGGGCCAGTCGCCACCGCATGGGATTGCGATGACCGGCGACAGATCGTCGGTGCGGATTACCGCGATCCGGTTCGACCCGCGCAGGCCGGAGTAAAGGAATCGGCCGTCCTCGCTGATCACCAAGCCGGCGCCGTGGTCCCCGTCGACCGGATCGGCCACCACCCTCCCGGATGCCGCGATCGACACTTGATCGCCGGCCACGCTAAGCGCGAAGACCGACGCCGTAAGTTCACCGATGAGATACACGACAGCACCATCGGCGGAGAGCACGAAGTCACGCGGGCCAGTTCCCGGTGGCACCGCAACTGACGCCACCCGGGTGAGCAAGCCATCGCGCAACTCGTGCACGTACACCCGGTCGGTGCCGAGGTCGGCGCTCAGCACGCGGCGACCGACCACGAGGGTGGAATGCGCGTGCGGTCCGGCCTGCTCTGGCCTCGGCCCGCCGCCGCTGGCATCCAAGCTCTGCGCGCCCGCCTGGATCGTGCCGTCCGCCGCCAGCGGGAAGACGTCGATCACCCCGTTCCCGTAATTCGAAACGTACAGCCGGTCCTCGGTGACGCTGATATGGCACGGCAACGGACCGCCCGTGGCCTGCCCGCCGAGCGGACGCAGCTCAAAACCATCCGTGCGGGCGAACGCCTCGACACGGGAGTTCGCCTCGTCGACGCTGTACACGACACGCCCGCCGGCCGCGGTCGCGAGGAACGACGGAGACGACGTCGCGGCGGCCAGGCCCAGAAACTCGAGGCTGCCGTCCGCACGGGCCCGGAGCGCACCGATCCCCTGGGCGCTCCCCTCCAGCGTCGGGGTGTACGAACCGGCCCAGAACAACGCGGGCGGGGTGTTCAATAGCCGGCCTCCGGGTCCACGACCCCTTCGAAACGCCCGTCGCCGAGCATCGCGCGGACGTTGGCGC
>DATCXA010000679.1:0-6487 GCA_036566085.1 Propionibacteriaceae bacterium | reverse complement strand
TGCGCCAGCTGATCGGCAAGCAAGAAGGCGACACGGTCAGCATCCGCTTGAGCGAACGACTCGCATAGCAATGTGACGAACGCAATACCGCTCCGCTGAAATATGCAGACGCAGCGGCCTGTTATCCATAACGTGACTATGGATTTGACGACTGCGAACCTGCCAACCGTTTTCACCACCCGTTGGTGCGGCTACTGCATACGGCTTAAATCCCAACTGAATCGCGCCGGTATCGAGTTCCACGAGATCGACATCGAAGATCATGCCGATGGGGCTGCGATCGTCGCTGACATCAATGACGGCAATTTGACCGTGCCTACGGTTGTCTTCCGTGATGGGTCTGCGCTCACCAACCCATCCGTCGCCCAGGTCGGCAGCCGACTCACGCCTCAATTGACCTGAAATTCAGGAGTCGAGTTCTGCCAAAGTTGCGGTAGAGGGTCAGGCGAAGGCGGCAACAGCGTGGCTGAATTCGATGCATCGCCCGCCCGAAGCGCCGCTGAATCTCCCATCACGTGATCAACTGAACCGCTTCGCCGTCTCGATCCCGCTCTACGTACTGATTCATCAATGGGCGTTTTGCGGCGTGGGCCCTGGCGTCAACGCTGTCCAATCTCATCTGACGGCGATGGCATCGACGGACCAGCGCTTGATGCCTCCAGGTCCGGATCAGCCGTCCATGCCCTCGGCTGCAGGGAGTCGGCCGTCCGGTTCACCGGCTAACCCGCCTTGTGATCCAGGCCGCAGCCGGTAGAGCACTTCACCAGCGTGTGGTTCGACGAAGGTATTGGGATCGGCCTCGTACGTCGCAATATCGACCGTCGCGGGATCGAGATAGTTGAGATTGACCGACCGTACGACGTCTTCCGGAATGCCAGTGGCCAATGTGACCGTCACCCGATTCACCTCGCCACGCTCCGGGTCCCAGGTGCCTTGGCCACGTAAATGTGTGGAGTGAGCAAGATCGCCCCATGGCTTGTTCCGGAACTTGTCCCACTGACCAAGGAAGTAGTCACGGTTGTGATAGCCGATCTCAGCAATGCTCGGATGCATTACCGAGATCTGGGTGATGTGCGGTGCATAGATGATCAGCTCACCGCCATCGGCGACGATCGGCTCGAGCTTGTAGAAGCCCTTGGCCGCTGTCCAGATGTCCTCATACTTCGTCGGCATGATCGATAACACCCGGCGCGCCGGATGATCAAAATAGGTGACATGGGTCTGCGAGGAGATATCGGCGCAGGCTGCCCACGAGTCCTCGGGCGTACCAAAAGCCAGGGCATGCAAGGTGTTGGTGCCTGAGGCCACTACCTGGCTCAAAGCCAAGCGCCGAGCCGGAATCATGCTTGCCGCCTCGTCGATCAAGGCACGGACCGGGGTGATCCCGCGGGTGCCGATCATCTCTGCGCTAGTGATCAAGGCGCCGACCCAGTGCGACAAGTTGATCAGCTCCGGCCCAGATACCCCTGGAAAGAAATACTTGTTGCCACCGGAGAAGCCCACTACTTCGTGAGGGAAGACAGGCCCGACCACGAGCGCGACGTCGGCGTCGGCGACATGGCGGTTGATACGAACATCGACCGCAGTATCAGTCAGCAGTCCATCGGTGAGTTCGGCAATCCGGCCAGCGCTAATGGTTCCCACGGTGGTAAAGGTTTCCGGCAGCCAGAATTCATGATTGAGCACTTGCCACTCTGGATACGTCTCCTCGAGCTCACCGAGGTTGTATCCGAGATGCCGCGCAAGATGCTCCTCGGACATGCCCTGATGGGTACCAAGGGCGATGACGACTGTGACCTGGGAGGCCGACGATAAGCCCTCGCGCATCGCCTGAAGGAGCAACGGAAGTGGGCATGTCCTAGTGCCGTCGGGCACTACAAGGCAGACCCGATGATTTTCCAGCCGTGCCCCCGCCACCGC
This sequence comes from Propionibacteriaceae bacterium, assembly GCA_036566085.1. Lineage (GTDB taxonomy): Bacteria > Actinomycetota > Actinomycetes > Propionibacteriales > Propionibacteriaceae > Microlunatus. The sequence goes on along the minus strand of DATCXA010000679.1, from coordinate 4,567 downwards.
CGTAGCAACGAACTCAGTGACCTGCTCAGGCCGGAGGATCTCTCCCACACCACCGAGAACCGCGGCTTCGACCAGGTAGTCGACCGCTTGCTGAGTGCTCTTTTCCGAGGTCGTGGTCATAGCGCCACTGTGCCCTTCGGCTCTGGCATGACACAAGCTCTCTCTTGACATCCAAACAGGCTCGGGTGGAAGTTTGGATCCAGGGGGGCCGGATAGTTTGGCTTGCCGAATGCGGAGGTCGCAATGACGCAAATGGACCAAGAGCGAATTCGCGAACTGTCAGACGAGGCCACGACGGTGCTCTTGAATAAGCCTGGCACCGTATCCAGCACCAAGGGTGGCTGGATGATGATCTCCACGATCTTGATCGAGGCCTGGGACCTGTACGCGATCGCATTCGTGCTGATCTTCATCAAGAACGAGTTCAACCCCACAGCTGGACAGCTCGGCCTGGCGACGGCAGCCGTGCAAGGCGGCGCTTTGCTCGGGGCGTTGCTTGGCGGCTGGGTAGCCGACAAACTCGGCCGCAAACGTGTATTCATCCTGACGATGATCTTGTTCATCATCCTCGCCATCGCTCAGGCCTTCGTCCAGAACATCTGGGAGCTGATCATCGTCCGCTTCTTGATCGGCATTCCACTCGGCAGCGACATCGCGAATGGCTACGCCTACATCATGGAGTCAATGCCGAAAAGCACCCGGGAACGGATGGGCTCTCGTTGGCAGGGCATGTTCGGTCTCGGTGAGGTCTTCTCCATCATTGTGATCACGATCATGTACGGCGCGGGCCTGGAGCCCAATATCTTGTGGCGCGTAGCGCTCGCACTGGGTGCCGTACCAGCGTTCATTCTCCTGCTTGCCCGGCTTGACCTGCCAGAGACACCGCTCTCCTTGCTGCACCGAGGCCACTTCAAGAGGGCAAAGCAGACTTCAATGGAGCTCTTCGACGACCCGCTCGACATGCTGCCGGATGAAGATGTCCACATCGAGAAGCCCAAGGTCGCAGATTTCTTGAAGGTGATCTGGGCAGATCCGATCAAGAAACGGGCCACCATTTTCGGATGGATTTCCAATGCCTGCCAGGGAGCTGAGTTCACTGCGTTCGGCTTTTACATTCCGGTCATTCTGGTGCTGGCCGGCGTCGGGGTCTCGAGCAGCGGCAACATCATGGGTACCAATCTCATTACCGCTCTCATTTACACGTTGGCCACCGTCTCGGGCTTCCTCGCCCCAGTGATGCTGCACCACATGGGCCACAAGGGATTGTCGATGTGGGGGTTCGGGCTGGCCTTCGTCGGCTTGATCGCGGGCGCCATCGCGCTCCACTACGACTGGAAGCTCGTCATCGTAATCGCCGCCTGCGTACTGATGTGGGGCCACTATTGGGATGCCTCCAACGGCATGACAATCGTCTCGATGGTCGCGCCGCCCCGGTTCAAGGCAACCGCATCCGGCTTCGGCTACGTCTTCGTCAAGGCAGCATCATTCTTCGGCGCTTTCATCTTCCCGGTCATGAACGAGGCGTGGGGCAAAACTGGAGCAACGCTGGCAGTTTCGGTGCTCTCATTGATTGGCTTCTTGTCCGCCGCGTTCATCCTGCCCGAGATGTACGGGTACGTGGAGCAGGAAGAGGTCATCGAGGAGGAGGATTTGGCCGCGGAGGCGCCGGGCGGACCTGCCGGACACGCGGCAGCGATGTAGTAGGAGTGCTTGCCAGATGAGCGCGCTCAGCATCGAACGCGCCGACGTCATCGTGGCAAGTCCCGGACGGAACTTCGTCACCCTCAAGATCACCACGAGCGACGGAATCATTGGTTGGGGCGACGCCACTTTAAACGGGCGCGAGCTCGCCGTGGCGTCGTACCTATCCGATCATCTGGTGCCGCTGCTGTCGGGACGGGACGCTCACGCGGTGGAGAACACCTGGCAGTTCCTCTATCGCGGCGCGTACTGGCGCGGCGGGCCGGTCACTATGGCTGCAATCGCCGCGGTCGACATGGCGTTATGGGATATCAAAGGGAAGGCGGCTGGTCTGCCGGTCTATCAGCTACTCGGTGGAGCTAGCCGTACCGGCTGTCTTGTCTACACCCACGCGACCGGGCGGGACATTCCGGAATTGCTGGATTCGGTGGACGAGCATCGCGAGCACGGTTATCGAGCTATCCGGCTGCAAACGGCTATCCCAGGTATTCCGGCGTCGTACGGAGTACCGACCGAGGGAAGCAAGGAGTACGAGCCCGCGGCGCGTGGCACCGCGCCCAAGATCGAGACCTGGGATACCCGGGCTTACTTGCGCTACATCCCCAGCGTCTTTGAGGCCGCGCGCAGCAAGTTCGGCCAGGAACTGATCTTGCTGCACGACGCGCATCATCGGTTGACTCCCACTGAGGCGGTCCAGCTGGGCCGCTCACTCGAGCCGTACGACCTCTTCTGGCTCGAGGACTGCATGCCAGTGGAGAATCAGGCGCTGTTCCGTCAGGTGCGCAGCGGCACCACCATTCCACTGGCGATCGGTGAGATCTTCACCTCGCCCTGGGATGCCAACTTGCTGATCAACGAACGCCTTATTGACTACCTGCGGGCCACCGTCACCCACGCGGGTGGCATCACCGGGCTGCGCAAGATGCTGTCCTTCGCTGAACTCTTCCAGGTCAAGTCGGGCTGTCACGGGCCAACCGATGTCTCGCCAATCAGCATGGCTGCCAACCTTCACTTGGGCCTTGCGATTCACAACTTCGGTATTCAGGAACACATGCCACATGTCCAGCTGACCGACGAGGCCTTCCCACACGCGTACCGATTCTCCGAAGGGAGTCTGCATCCAGGCGACGAACCGGGCCTTGGCGTTGAGCTGGATGAGGAACTCGCTGCCCGCTATCCCTATGAGCCGGCCTATCTTCCGGTCAATCAGCTCATGGACGGAACGGTGCATGACTGGTAGGGCTACACCGATGAGCCCTTCGATAAGCTCAGGGCACATGCGCGCTGAGCCCGTCGAAGCACGCCTTACCCCGCGCTCGGCTGCCAACAAGGGTTTCCCGGTGTTACCCCGACAGCGCAGCCACGAGGCTGGCATCATCCACCTCGGTTTGAGTAACTTTCACCGCGCGCATCAGGCCGTGTACACCGCTCAGGCTCTCGACCTGGAGGAAGGCCCGTGGGGCATTGTCGGCGTTGCGCGGCAATCGCGCGATGTGCTCGATGCCATGACTGATCAAGACCTCGGCTACGCCGTCCTTTCTCTGGAAGGCGATACGGCGAACATCCAGATCCTCCAGGCGCATCAGGAGTTGATCTTGGCAGCTGCGGATCCGACGCGTGTCGTCACGCGGCTGGCAGACCCGCACACCAAGATCATCACGGTTACCGTCACCGAGGCCGGCTACACCTTCAACCCCAGCACCGGCGGTCTCGATCTTGATCGTCCGGAGCTGGCTGCTGACCTGGCCGGTCGTGATCCATTCACTACGGTGGGCCAGCTGGCACATGGTTTGCGCCGGCGGTATCGCGCTGGTGGCCAACCGCTGACAGTGATGAGCTGCGACAATCTCGTCGCCAACGGGGCTCTGCTCCAGTCATTGGTACGGCAATTTCTGGAAATGACTGTGCCCGAGGCTGAGCAGGCCGAGCTGCTCGAGTGGTGCCACAGCCAGGTGGCTTTTCCGGGATCAATGGTTGATCGGATTGTGCCGCGGACATCTGAGCAGCATCGTGAGCTGGTTCGATCCCGGACTGGCTTGATCGACGCCTGCCCAGTACCCGCTGAGCCCTTCTCCATGTGGGTGATGGAGAACCACTTCGCGACAGCCCGCCCCAGCTGGGATCGGGTTGGCGCCATTGTCAGCGACGACGTGCACGGTTTTGAGATCTTGAAGATCCGGTTCCTGAACGGCACGCATTCCTTGATCGCCTATCTCGGCATGCTGATCGGTGCGCAGACCATCGATGAAGCCATCGCCGATCCAGACATCCGCAGCGCGGTCGAGGCGTTCATGGACGAGATGGCTGAAACCCTGCAGACGCCCTCAGGAATCTCGCTTGAGGACTATCGGGCCTCGCTACTGCGCCGTTTTGGCAATCCCGCGACCGGTCATCGGACCAGCCAGGTCGGCACCGACGGCTCATTGAAGGTGCCGGCCCGTATTCCTGACCCTGTCGCAATCCGAGCGGAAAAAGGCGTCCGCTCGCCTATGTGCGCGCTGCTCACCGCCACCTTCGTACGCGTTATGACCGATCCATCTGCCACCGACGCGGCTGTCCGCGAAGGTCTGCGCGACCCGGCGCTAGAGATCTTGACATCGATCGGGTCCAGGTATTCGGGTGAGACGCATCGAGTCCGCGCTGTCCTGTTGGACTCGGGGATCTTCCCTGCCCAGCTAGCTGACCAGGAGACCTTCATCGCCGATTGCGCCGAGTTGGGTGAGACGTTACGGCGCGGCGGCGTACGCGCCGCCATCCGAGCAGCCCTCGAACCGAGCCCGGCACGAGCGACGTGATCAAGTAATGGAAGCCGCTGAGCTAGGACGGGTGATCACCGCGGGTGAGACTATGGCGCTGGTTGTACCGC
>DATCXA010000677.1:0-3865 GCA_036566085.1 Propionibacteriaceae bacterium | reverse complement strand
AGGTCGATCTGGTGCGCTGGGGCATGGTGCCGCCCACCTCGGCGACCTTCGGCGGCGGCAAACCGATCATCAACGCCCGCATCGAGACCGTGGCGACCAACGGCATGTTCAAGGCCCCCTTCGCGTCCCGTCGCTGCATCGTCCCCGCCCGGGGCTACTTCGAGTGGCAACTGCAGAACGGCGGCAAACAGCCGTACTTCGTTCACGAGTCCGGCGCCGACCTGGCCATGGCGGGCGTGGTGGGTGCGTGGCCGGATCGGACCAAGCCGCCGGATGACCCGGATCGCTGGCGATTGTCCGTCGCGATCATCACCAGGGACGCCCACGTCGCCCCGGGGGAAGTGCACGACCGGATGCCGGCCTGCCTGACAGCGGACGCCTACGACGACTGGTTGGGCGACGGTCTCGACACCGGCGACCTGGTGCACTTGCTCGACCAGGTGTCCTTCGAGGTCGCGCACCAGCTCGGATACTATGCCGTCTCCAAGGCGGTCAACAGTGTGAAGAACAACGGACCGGAACTGATCGAGGCGCTGTAGGGGTCTGTCCTCCTAAAGGGGGAGCGCGCTGCGTACCCCCAAATGAGAGGCTTACGTTGTTCCAACGGCCGGATGCTGTTCACCGGGCGAACGTATACCCACGACAACGGACGGTGGCATCCGACAGCTATGGCGATGGAAATCGACGAGAAGGTGACCACCGCGAACGGACACGGGACGATGGTCATCCGAGTCTGGAGAGAACCGGTGGACGAGCGCGCGTTGCGCATCCGAATGACCTTCCAGGGGGATTCCTCGGGCGAACCGACGACCATCGTCGCGGCTGACGCGGATCAGGTGATGGCCACGGTGAAAGATTGGCTCGCGTCGCTCACCTGATCGGCGATTCTTTGAGCAACCCTTCAGTAAAACCGGATTGACACAGCTGGGCAACGCGGTCATCCTGAGGTGCGACAGAGTACTGAGCGGAATCCACAAAACGAATCCGACACTCTGCTTACCAGGGATCTGACGCGGGGTGCTCTGTGATGGCTGTGACGAGGGCGGGCTGGGATCTGAGGTTGCTCGGATTCTGGCAACTTGGCCTCCACGGTCAGATCGTGAATGTCGGTTCTCGCCAGCAACGCCTGATCGCGGCGCTGGCCTTGCTCGGCGCGCGGCCGCGTCATGTCCTCGCCGGAGTGCTCTGGCCGGAGAGTTCAGAGGAACAAGCTGCGACGAGCCTGAGGGCGGTCCTCTTCCGAATCTCCCATGACTTGCCGCAGCTGCTCGCAGACTCGCGTGACCCGGTCGCGCTGAGCGCGGGAGTCCGCACGGACCTCGACCGCGTCCGTCGACTCATCGACGACATCTCACATCCGGGTTCCGAGCCCGCGCACGACGCGTTCGAGATCCTACGCACTGCCGAGCTCTTGCCGGGCTGGTATGACGACTGGGTGTTGTTCGAGCAGGAACGGTTGCAGCAACAACGGCTGACGGCTTTGGAGAGTCTCGCCATGCACTATCTGGCGCAGGGCGACCACATTCGTGCGCTGGAAGCGGCTCGGGTTTCGGCCGCCATCGAACCGCTGAGGGAGAGCGCACAGCTGATCATTGTCCGCAGCCATTTGTCCGCGGATGACCGCGCCTCGGCAGTGCGCGTGTTTCGCGACTTCCGGGCACGACTCGCGGATGAACTCGGGGTCGCTCCGTCGCCGCGATTCGAACTCTTGCTCGATGCAGAGGTCCCGTCGGATTCGACACGTCACAGTTCCCCGGGTGCGGGAGTTCAAGCATCCGTCCGGTTCCAACCTGGCAAACGTCACCCATAGCGGACGGCACACCCGCGCCGACCCGGTTTGCGCCTAACCCCAGCGTCCATTCGGCAATTGTTCACGTCAACGGAAGTGAGGATTCACAATGTACAGATCATTAGCCAGTGCTGCCGGTGTACTTGCGATCGTTGCAGGGCTGGTAGTGCCAGGAGCGCTGTTCCAGCAGTCGTCACGAGAGGGCGTCATGCCGCCCGGCCAGGCTCGGCATTCTTACAGCCTGGACACCGCGTCATCTGCCATCCCCAGCGCCGCGGACCCTGCGGTGACCGATATCGCGCAGTCCACCGCGCGATCGCGAGCGACCGGAGCCAAGGCGGTCTCCTCATCCGTCGCGACCAGCAATTGTGACGGCTGCGCCGGCCAGTCGACGGTGTTCCAAGTGGTTTATTTCGACGGTGCGGGCACCGCCACGGCCGATAACACGGCCGCTGCCTGGTCCAGTTGCACCGGCTGCGTGTCATCGGCTGTCTCGGTCCAACTCGTCGTCGCGCGGCGAGCACAGCCCTTGACCGCCAATAACAGGGCTGTTGCTCTGAATGCGAACTGCACGCAGTGTAAGACGACCTCTGCCGCCATCCAGTTCGTGATCGCCGGCGGATCGCACCGCGACCTCTCCGCCCAGGCGACGAACATGATTGCCCAGATCCAGAAACAGTTGGCCGATCGGCTGAGTTCGTCTGCCCGGTCAGGCGGTCAACGACTGCAGGGACCTGAAGCGAAGGCGCAGGTGGATGACGCGGCGGGACGGCTGGCCGCGATCATCCTCTCCGACATCGGGTCGACCATCACCAGTCGCTCGGTCGACGTCCAAGTCGGGCAATAGCCGCGGTAACGCGCACGTAACGGGAAAGTAACGGTGGGCTTGCTTTACTGCGGATTGATTGATTTCGCGGTCGATCACTTTCGCGGTCAATCACACCGAGCAACCGGGAGGGGGTGAATGAAAATGCACACGCTCACCATCGCTGAACTCGAAGCACAACCCGTTGAAATGCTGCCAGCGAAGGAGACCCTCTTCTTCCACAACAGCACGAACTGGGCGGCAGTCTATGCGACGAACTCCTCGCTTGCTGTCAACGCTGCCACGTTCTGGTCCCAGGCGAACAGCGCAGCCCTGCAGAGTGTCACAGTCATTCAGCACTGAAATCCAACGATGCCCGGTGCCGCCGGATGACGGCGCCGGGCACACAGAAAGGTGAAGACCATGACGCAATCTCAGCTGCTTAGTCGAGATGTCCTCGACGTCCAGGTGGCGGAGCTTCTGCCCCGGCGCGAGACCATGTTCTTTGACTTCAACATCAATGTTGCTCCCGTCATCGGGGTGAATATCGCACTTGCTCTCAATGCCGCGACTATTGGCACCGTTGCTAACGCAGGAGCGTGGCAGAACCTGGTCTCGTTGTCGCATTAGTTGTTCCGTGCTGTGAAGTGCTCGGCGGGCGTGCCTTCATCAGTTGGCACGTCCGCCGCCAACTGGCGATCTGAAGAACCCGCTTGGCGGTGAATATGACATCAGCGTCCACGCAGGATGCGGGAAAGCTCTGGCGGCGTGCCCCCGGAGTCACCATGCTCGGGGCCGTGTCCGGCTCTGGCTTGGTGCAGTCGACCTGTCTGGTGGAACGTCCCGACGGCCAGGTGGTTCAGCTTTCGGAACTGCTCAATCTCGTGCTCGACGCTGCCGGAACCGGGCGCTCACCGACCCTCATTGCCCACGAGGTCAGCCGCGCCTACGGACGCGAGTTGACCGTGGACGGGCTGCAGTATGTGATCGAGACGAAGCTCGCGCCTCTCGGGCTCATCGAAGACGCCGCAGCGGCTCCGTCAACCGCGAAACTCCTGAAGGCCGATCCGCTCCTCGCGCTGCGACTACGCGGCACGATCATCCCGACGCGAGTCGTGCGCCGTTTGGCGCGATGGCTTGCGCCCCTCTATCTGGCCCCAGTCGTCATCCTTGCCGTCGCCGGATTCGTCGCGCTCGACGTCACTCTCCTGTTCACCGCGGATGCCGCATCCGCATTGGAACAGACGCTCGTCACGCCGGTGCTCATTCTC
>DATCXA010000667.1:0-3722 GCA_036566085.1 Propionibacteriaceae bacterium | reverse complement strand
CCTCGTGATCTTGTCGAGTACGCGTTGTGCGGCCTCGTCGGAGGCCTTGCGCTCAGTGCAGCGAAATCCTTCTTGAATCCACTGCCGTCCAGACCGACTGAGGGCGAGAGTGCCGCGCTAGCCGAAGAGGACTGCACAGGAGTTCGTCATGATGTCGTCCGGCTGGTGCGCATCCCATTCGGTACCGGCGCGCCGGTCACGAGACCGGCGACGGCCGCTACTGCCATGGTCTGCTCGAGCAGTGCGAGAGGTGAGACGCCCAGTTCAATCGAAGCCCGCTCAAGATCATCGAACTCAGGCGTGACCTGCCAGATGCTGCCGCGATGATGTGCGATCTTGATCGACAGGTCACGGTCGGCGACCGTCACATTGACCCACCCCCGTGGCAGGGCCATCTTGCTCACGGTGGTCTCCCGCACACCGATGGTGCTCGTCAAGGCCAAAAGCATGAGGCGAAGAGCGGCTGCCTGGTCCGCCCTCGCCAAAACGGAGACCGTATGGGCCGGCCGACCCTTCTTCATGATGATTGGAACCAGCCACGCGTCAGCCGCTCCGGCTCTGATCAAGCTGGTGAGAACGCCAGGCCAGAGCCGAGGATCCAGATCGTCGACATTCGCTTCGATCAGTACATCCGTATCCGACAGCTCCGCATCGGGTTCCGCAGCTCGTTGACCGACGAGAACGCGGGTCACGTTCGCCCGTCCCGGCGTGTCTCGGCTACCAGCACCCGCCCCGAAGGTCTGAAGCGTCAGCGGCGGAAGATCTTCACAACGTTCAGCCAGAGCTGATAGCAGAGCCATTCCGGTCGGTGTCGTCAGTTCGCCCGAGCCTCCCGCGAAAATCTTCCAGCCAGTCCCCAGCTCGACTACAGCGGGCACCGGCACACCAAGATCGCCGTGAGCGCCTGGAACGCGTCCTGATCCGACTGCCACGGCACTCGCGCTAATGCTGTCGATCTTGAGCGCATGGAGAGCCGCGGCAACTCCGACGATGTCGGCAATAGAGTCGAGTGCTCCGACCTCGTGGAAATGAACGTGATCTTGCCGAACGTGATGGACTTTGGCTTCCGCCTCGGCCAATCGCTGAAAGCTGGCCAGGGCCCGCTCGCGTACCGGACCAGGTAGCTCGGCCGTGGCAATGAGATGTTCGATGCTCCGCCATTCGCGGCTCGGTACATCTTTAGCAATCACCTCCACCGAGAGCCGATTGGCATGCTGCCCAGCTCGTGTGACCGGCTCACAGGTCAGCCTGACGGACTGGCCGATGACGGCGTCGACGTTCTGCTGTATGGCGACCAGGTCCGCGCCGGCGTCGATCAAGGCGCCCAATAACATGTCGCCCGCCACACCGGCGGACGCATCGATCCATGCGTGGCGTGCGCCGCTCATTTTTGACCTGGTCATGGAGGCGCCGCGATCTGGGCCGCGAGGTGACCGGCACCGTAGCCGTTGTCGATGTTTACGACTGCGACGCCCGGCGCGCAGGCATTGAGCATGGCCAGCAGCGCTGCCAGTCCATCAAAAGCTGCTCCGTAGCCGACCGAGGTCGGCAGGGCGACGACGGGGGCCGCGATCAGTCCCGCCACGACACTTGGAAGGGCGCCGTCCATGCCCGCCGCCACAACGACGACACGAGCCCGTCGCAACAGATCCAAGCGGCCCAACACCCGATGCAGGCCGGCAACGCCGACATCGACAACCAGTTCGGTAGGGCGTCCTAGATAGCTGGCCGTGAGCTGCGCTTCCTTGGCGACCGGTAGGTCCGAAGTTCCGGCGGCCAGTACGGCAACCAGCCCGCCGGCAGCCGGTGGGGGTTGGGCAGGCCATGCCAACAAGTTGGATTGTTGATCATGAAAGGCATCGGGAAGCTCGGCAAGAATGGCGGCGGCATGCTCCTTGCTCGCCCTGGTGAACAGTGTCACATGCGGCTGATCACGAACCGCGGTCGCGATCATGCCGACCTGTTCTGGCGTCTTTCCGGTGCAATAGACCGCCTCTGGATATCCGCGCCGCCTAGTTCGGTCGTGATCAAGATCAGCAAACTCCTCAAGCTCCAGCCCAGAGCGAGTCGGTTCACTCATGATCAGCATTCAGCAATGGCAGAGTGAACGCGCCGGACTGAATACCGCCGAGATCTACCGCGACAAAGCGGAATCCGGCTCCGCGCACGGCAGCTAACATCTTGGTCCGGAGTGGATCAACCACGGCCCGCGCCAGCTCCTGAGGAGGCAGCTCGACACGCGCCACCTCATCGTGGTGACGCACTCTGAGATCGGTGAATCCCAGCTGCCGCAAGGCTGACTCGGCGTGTTCAATCTGGCTCAGCTTTGCCGAGGTAACCGGATGATGGTGGGGAATCCGAGACGCCAGGCACGGCGCAGCAGGCTTGTCGGCGACCTGCAGACCTAACGCCCGTGCCACCGTACGGACATCACGCTTGGTGAGGCCAGCTTCTGCGAGTGGCCGCAGGACATGGTGATTCACGGCCGCACGGGCTCCAGGCCGGTCGGGTCGTCGAGCATCATCGGCGTTTTCCCCGTATGCGATGGCATCAAGTTGATAGCGGTCGGCCACCTCATCCTCGATCCGGCTGAAGAGCTCGTCCTTGCAGAAGAAACAACGATCAGGTCCGTTCGCCTGATATTCGGAGCGATCACCTTCGTGCGTCTGGACCTCGATGAGCGATACGCCCACCTCGCTCGCGACATCATGGGCCGCTCTCCGTTCTTCGGCAGCAAGACTTGGTGACACGCCAAGCAGCGCAACGACACTGTCGGCCCCCAGGGCGCGCCCAGCAAGTGCAAGCAGCAGAGATGAGTCAACGCCACCGGAGAATGCGACTCCCAACCGGTGGACTCCCTTGAGGCTCGCTGAAACCGCCGAGACCGCCTGTTCTACTGTCCAATGCTCCCTGAGCGGGATCGTCTGTGTGATCGCCACGGCCGGTTCCCCTTTCAACTACACGGGTTCACTCGACACTAATGCGAGGTCTTATCGGTCGGCTGGGGGGATCTCACCTGAACCGCGAGCGATCAACACCGCGGGAACAACGACGGTCTGCACGGCAGAAACGTCACCATCTAGTCGGGCGAACAGGCGCTCGGCGGCAAGCGTTCCAAGTCGGGTCGGATCTTGGGCCATCACCGTGATACCGGGATGCACTAGGTCAGCCAGCACAATATCGTCGAACCCGATCAACGCAATGGTTTCCTGCAGCTGAAGGTCATGCAAGGCCCGGATCGCGCCCAGGGTTAGCAAGTAGTGAGATGTGAAGAGCGCGGTCGGTGGATGGTCCGATTGCAGCAGGCCATGCACAGCGGCATAAGCCTCCTGCTCCGACCGCAGCGCAGTCACTTCACGGGACGTATCGGCAAGTCCCGCTTCCGCCATTGCGTCGCTAAACCCACGCCGGCGGCCGCGCGTACTCGAGGTTGCCGGCTCGTCGCCCAGATGCGCGATGTGGCGATGACCGTTGCTGATCAAATGCCGAGTCGCTTCGACGGCCGCTTCGTAGTTGTTGGTGATCACAGCATCGGCCAGCAACCCGTTCGGCGGTCGGTCCACGAACACCAGCGGCGTACCTTGCTCGCGCTCCGATTGCAGGTAGCCCTGATCTTCGGTAACTGTGTTCAAGATCAATCCATCGACCCGTCGTCGGGTGAACGCATCGACCATGATCCGCTCGCGGTCGGGACCATTGTCGGAACTCGCGGCTAGTACCGC
>DATCXA010000655.1:0-2170 GCA_036566085.1 Propionibacteriaceae bacterium | reverse complement strand
CGCCTTGGGCGGCGCAGTAGGCGGCGACGAGCGGCTGCGCTTTACGCAGATAGGGTCGCGCCATGGAGGGGAACAGGTGGTGCTCGATCTGGTAGTTGAGTCCGCCCATCAGGAAGTCGAGCACCCGGTTGCCGCGGATGTTCCGGCTCATCAGCACCTGCCGGCGCAGGAAGTCCAGTTTGAGTTTCGGGGATACCAGCGGCATGCCGATGTGGTTGGGCGCGAACGAGGACCCCATGTAGAGACCGAACACGGCCAGCTGCACCGCCAAGAAGGCCGCCGCCTTGCCAGGCGGCAGCACCGCGAGAACCAAAGCGGCCAACCCGCCGAGGCGGACTGTCAGGAAGGCGATCTCGACCCAGCGGCGCTCGACCTTGTCTCGGCTGAGGACTCGTTTGAGGCCGTCGGTGTGCAGAGACACCCCTTCGAGCAGGAGCAGCGGGAAGAAGTACCAGCCCTGGTGAGCGACCAGCCACCGCAGCAGCCGGCCTCGGTGCCGAGTGGCCATCGCCGGAGTCATCGCAACCGCCCGTAGGGCGATGTCAGGATCGGCGCCCTCTTTGTTGGGGTTCGCGTGGTGGCGGGTGTGCTTACTTTGCCACCAGCCATAGCTGATTCCCACCAGCAGGTTCGCGATGATCATGCTGACCCAGTCGTTCCAACGGCCGGATTTGAACATCTGTCGATGTGCAGCGTCGTGACCGAGAAAGGCGATCTGGGTCATGGCCACACCTAGGACAGCGGCGCTGGCTAATTGCCACCACGAGTCGCCGATCCACACGAAGGCAGCCACCCAGACGGCCAGCAGAACGACAGCGCCGATCAACTTGGCCCAGTAGTAGCCGTAGCGGCGGCGCATCAGTCCCATTTCGTGCACGGTACGGGTTAACGCCGTGAACGAACTCCCAGGCTTGGTAGACCGCGAGGCGCGGCTCCCACGGGTGGCCCCGGACGACGCCGACGTGCCGCGAGCTGGGGTATCAGATGCCGGTGTGCTACTCGATGGTTGAAGAAGTAAAGAAGTCAAAGGAGAAGCCCGTTTCAAGGCAACTATCCCGGTGTATGCCTGGGCGGCAGCTACTTATCGCTCATGAGGCGCGGCGTGTACAACAACGGCGTCTCCGGCCCCAGGCCGACTACAACATGCAGTACGACAAGTTTACAATATAAACGCCAATAACCCAATCTGATTAGGCCTCACGCCGCCGGCAACGTAAGGTCAAGTTAGACGCGGCGTAACCGACGATTTTCATCCGTACAGCTGCGATCCCTCGCGGTCCGGTATCTCTGGGCCCGATTCAGGCAAAATAATTCAGCGGACGGGGTCCGCTTTTTCGGAGCATCACTGTGGAACTCGCCACAGCTCTCGTTACTCACTTCCATCCATTCAGCAACAGCATCAGCCTCGACGGCAACGGCCTCGACGACGCGCTCGACGCGTCGCTGGCCGCCTTTACCGCCGACATCGAAGCGGCCGTTCCCTCATACCTCGGTATCCAGCTCACAATTCTCCAGAACGGACACCCGGTCACGCTGACCCGGATTACATCCCATCGGACGGCGACGGCTTCATTGCGGATACCGCTCACCGTCTTCGGGCCTGGATTCGACCCTCACAGCCGGATCACTCTCTACGCCGCCACCGCCGGCGCCTTCGTCGACCTCGCAGCCGACCTTAGCTACGCCCTCCACGTACCAACCTCCACTGACCGATTCACCGACGCAGGCAGTTCAGAAGGCGATGACCAGGGGAACGGCCAGGTCGACGGCAATCTGCGCATCACTCTTGATGCCGATGTGTCGCCGAACCCTCCGGTTTCCGGAGTGTCAGGGCTGTCAGAGCTGTCCACCATCAACCGGGCCATCGGCGTTCTGATCGGCCGCGGTCAACATCCCGACCTCGCTAGCCACACCCTCCGCCGCCAGGCCATTCGCGAGGGCCTCGAACCCCACCGCTACGCCGCCCGGCTTCTGGGAAGGGACCGAGCCAGAGTCCGATCGACTACGAAGCGACTTCCACAGCCGGGGTCGGCGTTGACCACTCCGTAGGCCATCAGCCAGGCCGTGACTCGATCGAGATCACCGAGCGCACGTTTGAGGCTGCCTATGAATGGCGGTCCGGACCGACCTATCAATCCGCCGGCTCGATCGTCGCACCGGGCTGCGGCCA
>DATCXA010000653.1:0-2432 GCA_036566085.1 Propionibacteriaceae bacterium | reverse complement strand
CCGCAGACGTTGCGCACCTACGACCGGATGGGCCTGGTCTCACCGCGGCGTACGGCCAAACGGGGGCGGCGTTACTCGGCCCGGGACGTTGCTCGGCTGCGGCTGATCCAGCGACTCTCCCAAGATGAGGGCATCAACCTGGAGGGCATCCGTCGCATCCTGTCGATGCAGGACGACATCGAGGAGCTGCATGCCAGGATCGAGCAACTGACCGCCCTGCTTGCTGCGGTTCAAGAGTCGTCCGGAGCGCGGGTGTTCACCGCCGACCCGCTGGGAGGAGTCCATCTCGGCAGACGGGGCCGGCGAACACCGCTCGCTCTCCCGGGACGCCCCTTGACATAAGGAATAGTGCGACTTTGGTAAAGGTTGAGTCTATGGCGCTCAACTTTGCATTGTGAAGTGCTTATCGCGGGCGCATAGTTGAGTGAGGCGTACTCAAGTTTGATCCAGAGGAGACATGGACACCAGCAAGCTCACTACCAAGAGTCGTGACGCAGTCTCAGCAGCCTTACGGACCGCCCTGACGCAAGGCAATCCGTACGCGGAGCCGTCGCACCTGCTGCACGCGCTTTTGGAGATTCCCGGCAACACGGTCGCACCCTTGCTGTCTGCGGTAGGTGCCGATCCGGCAGTCGTTGCCGCAGCTGCCAAGGGCGCGATTGCGAAGCTGCCCTCGGCGAAGGGGTCCTCAGTTAGCCAGCCGAACCTTTCCGGATCCTTTGCCCGGGTATTGGCCGACGCCGAGGTTCGCGCCGAGCAACTCGGCGATGCGTACGTGGCAACCGAGCATCTGTTGATCTCGCTAGCGACGGTCGATTCCGATGCCAAAAAAGTTCTGTCGCAACTGAATGTGAAGCCGAACGTGCTGACCCGCGCCTTCAACGAGGCGCGCGGCAGCAAGCGGGTAACCAGCCCGGAGGCTGAAGGCACTTCGTCCGCGCTCGACCAATACAGCGTCGACCTCACTGCCATGGCTCGCGACGGCAAGCTCGACCCGGTGATCGGGCGGGATGCCGAGATCCGGCGCGTCGTGCAGGTGCTTGCCCGGCGTACCAAGAACAACCCTGTGTTGATCGGTGACCCGGGCGTTGGCAAGACAGCAGTCGTTGAAGGTTTGGCGCAGCGGCTGGTGGCCGGTGATGTGCCCGACTCGCTGAAGAGCCGCCGCCTGGTGGCACTTGACCTGCCGGCGATGGTGGCCGGGGCCAAGTACCGCGGCGAGTTTGAAGAGCGACTGAAGGCCGTCCTGACAGAGATCAAGGACGCGGCCGGCCAGGTGATCACCTTTATCGATGAGCTGCACACCGTCGTTGGTGCGGGCGCCACCAGCGATTCCTCGATGGACGCTGGCAACATGCTCAAGCCCATGCTGGCGCGTGGCGAACTCCGCATGATCGGCGCAACCACATTGGATGAATACCGGGAGCGAATTGAAAAAGACCCTGCTTTCGAGCGCCGTTTCCAACAGGTCTTCGTAGATGAGCCGAGTGTCGAGGACAGCATCGCGATCTTGCGTGGTCTGCGGGAGCGCTACGAGGCGCACCACAAGGTGGCGATCACCGATGCCGCCCTGGTAGCAGCGGCCACGCTGTCCAACCGTTACATCACCTCTCGACGGCTTCCGGACAAAGCGATCGACTTGGTCGATGAGGCGGCGTCCCGGTTACGGATGGAGATCGACTCGTCGCCGGTCGAGATCGATGCGCTGCGCCGAACGGTCGAGCGGATGAAGATGCAGAAGTTCGCACTGGAGAAGGAATCCGATCCCGGCAGCGTCGACCGGTTGCATCGGCTGACCGAGGAGCTTGCCAATACCGAGGAAGAGCTGCGATCACTCGAGGCGCGCTGGGAGGCAGAAAAACAAGGCCTCAACCGCGTCGGAGAGCTGAAGAAAGAGATCGACGAGCTGCGCGTGCTGTCCGAGCGGGCGCTTCGTGAGGGTGATCTTGTCAAGGCAAGCGAGATCAACTACGGCGCGATTCCTGCTTTGGAAAAGGAGATGGAGGAGGCCGCCAAGGCCGAAAGTCAGCTGCCCTCGATGGTCTCCGAAGAGGTCGGCCCGAACGATGTCGCCGAGGTTGTCTCCAACTGGACGGGTATACCGGTCGGCCGGTTGATGCAGGGTGAGACCGAGAAGTTGTTGTCCATGGAGTCCCGGATCGGCGAGCGGCTGGTTGGTCAGCAGAAGGCCGTACGCACGGTGTCGGATGCCGTACGCCGATCGCGCGCCGGCATCTCCGACCCGAACCGTCCCACCGGCTCGTTCCTGTTCCTCGGCCCGACCGGCGTTGGGAAGACCGAGCTGGCCAAGTCGCTTGCGGAGTTCCTCTTCGACGATGAGCGGGCCATGATCAGGATCGACATGAGCGAGTACTCCGAGAAGCACGCGGTGGCGCGTCTGGTCGGTGCGCCTCCGGGTTACATCGGGTACG
>DATCXA010000646.1:0-2552 GCA_036566085.1 Propionibacteriaceae bacterium | reverse complement strand
AGCCGGCTACGAACAGGTTGCGGGGCGCGTCATACAGGGTCAGCGGGGTGTCGCATTGCTGCAAGAGGCCATCCTTCAGCACCGCAACCCGGTCGCCCATCGTCATCGCCTCGACCTGATCGTGGGTCACATAAACAGTGGTGACACCGAGGCGGGTCTGCAGTGCCGCAATCTGGGTGCGAGTGGAGACTCGGAGCTTGGCGTCGAGGTTCGACAGTGGCTCGTCCATCAAGAAGACCTGCGGTGAGCGGACGATCGCACGGCCCATGGCGACGCGCTGCCGCTGGCCGCCGGAGAGCGCCTTCGGCTTGCGGTTGAGGAAGTCCTCCAAGCCGAGCAAATGAGCGGCCTCCTGGACGCGCTGCTGACGCTCCCCCTTGGGAACCCCAGCCATCTTGAGAGCGAAGCCCATGTTGTCGCCCACGGTCATGTGCGGGTAAAGGGCGTAGTTCTGGAAGACCATGGCAATATCGCGGTCCTTGGGCGGGAGGTCGGTGACGTCGCGTTCACCGATCCAGATCGCGCCGGCATTGATCTCCTCCAAGCCCGCGAGCATGCGAAGCGAGGTCGACTTCCCGCAGCCGGATGGTCCGACCAGGACCATGAATTCGCCGTCGCCGATCTCCAGATTGAGTCTGTCGACGGAGGGGTGGTCTGCACCCGGATAGACGCGAGTTGCGTCCCTAAACGAAACAGTGGCCACGCCACACTTCCTTTCCACGGGCAGGTACGTGCCCGACGATCCGTAGTGGAAATTCATAGCTCGGGACAGGGAACCCGCGCTGTCAGAACACTAGCGCAGCAAGGCCTTTCTGGGCAGGGGCGGCGCCGCGGGACATCTCCTCAGCACTCCACGATGTTGACAGCTAGCCCACCGCGGGCGGTCTCCTTGTACTTGATCTTCATGTCGGCGCCGGTCTGCATCATGGTCTTGATCACTTTGTCGAGACTGACGGTATGCCGGCCATCGCCGTAGAGTGCAAGCCGCGCCGCCGTGATCGCCTTCACCGAAGCCACGGCATTCCTCTCAATACAAGGAATCTGAACAAGGCCGCCTACTGGATCGCAGGTGAGCCCCAGATGATGCTCCATGCCGATCTCGGCGGCGTTCTCCACCTGCTCCGGCGTGCCACCGAGGATCTCGGCCAGCGCTCCGGCGGCCATCGAGCACGCCGTACCGACCTCGCCCTGGCAGCCGACTTCGGCGCCCGAGATCGACGCCGTTTGCTGATAGATCGCGCCCAGGGCTCCGGCAACAAGCAAGAAGTTCACGATCGCGTCGTCGTTGGTCCCGGGCAGAAACTTCGTGGCGTAGTGGAGGACAGCCGGAATGATTCCCGCGGCGCCATTGGTTGGCGCCGTCACCACACGCCCACCCGAGGCATTTTCCTCATTGACCGCCAGTGCCCACAACGTCACCCAATCCATTGCGACGAGGGGATCCGCCTCGATACCGAACCGGCCCGAGTCCGCAGTGAGCCGCTGATAAAGGTCGGCTGAGCGCCGCCGTACCTTCAGGCCTCCGGGAAGCACGCCTGGTGTGGAGCAGCCGCGCTCGACACATTCCTGCATAACCGACCAGATCTTGAGCAGCCCAGCACGAACCTCCGCCTCAGATCGCCGTACACATTCATTGGCCAGCATCACCTGGCTCACACTGAGGCTCTCGTCGCGACAAAAGCCCAGCAGCTCGGTACCGGTACGAAAGGGGTACGGGACCGGCGTCGGGTCCGGCAACAGCTGGGGATGGCCGGACTCGTCGTCATCGAGGACGAATCCGCCGCCGATCGAGTAGTAGGTCCGCTCGCTCAACACCTTGCCGTCGCGGTACGCGGTGAAGATCATGCCGTTCGGATGGAATGGCAGCGAGCGGCGTCGATACAGAATCAGATCGTCCTCCGGGTCGAAGGCGACCGGGTGCGTGCCGTTAAGCCGCAAGTCACCGGTTCGCCTGATCTCGTCGGCGCGCAACGGAGCTTTGGCAGTGTCAACCGTTTCCGGATTCTGGCCCTCCAAGCCCCAGAGCACGGCGTTGTAACTGCCGTGGCCATGTCCTGTTGCTCCCAGCGAGCCGAACAGTTCTGATCGAACACGTGTCGTACGGGGGAGTAGATCGTCGCGATCCAACGTCGCGACGAAGCGCCCGGCCGCGCGCATCGGTCCAACAGTGTGGGAACTGGACGGACCAATGCCGATGCTGAACAAATCGAAAACACTGACCGGCACGGTTCCAGTCTGCCTCGTGCATGCACCGCGAGCGACGACGAAGTTGGCGGATGGCAAGCGCGATGCGCGAGTAGCGCACAAAAACCCATAGCAGCAACCCGGTAGCAGAAAACCGGTAGCAGAAATCAGCCCTGCCGGCTCATACCCGGCAGGGCCTGGAAGGACACTCTCAGTTTGCTGCGTGAGTCTTTTTGAACCTTGCAGCGACACGCCCCCGGGCCCTCACTCGTATTAATTATCTCGACACGCCGTTAATTCCGCGTGACACGCCAGTGACGAAAAAAAGGCAGCCCAGCCCCTTGCCAAGGCGTTCCCGGAGGCATATA
>DATCXA010000586.1:0-8940 GCA_036566085.1 Propionibacteriaceae bacterium | reverse complement strand
GCTGAGGCCGCGCTCGGCAGCTGCGGTCTCGGTGGCCAGCACCACGGCCGCGGCACCGTCGTTGATGCCCGAGGCGTTCCCGGCCGTGACCGTCCCGTCCTTGGTGAAGGCCGGCCGCAAGCCAGCGAGGGTCTCCAAGGTGGTGCCGGGCTTGGGGTGCTCATCCTCGCTGACGGTGAACGGCTTACGGCCCGCCACCTCGACCAGGACGATCTCCTCGGCGAACGCCGACTTCGCCACCTCGGTCGCTGCCCGCCGCTGCGACTCGAGGGCGAACTCGTCCTGCTCCTGGCGGGAGACGCCGTACTTCGTTGCGACGTTCTCCGCCGTCACGCCCATGTGGATGCCGTGGAAGGGGTCGGTCAGCATCATCACGGTGCCGTCGACCAGCGCCCGGTTGCCCAACATGAAGCCGCTGCGAGCGCCGAAGTCGTAAAACGGCATCCGGGTCATCGACTCGTCACCACCCGCGACCGCGAAGTCGAGGTCGTTCCAGCGCATCTGCATCGCAGCGGACCAGATGGCCTGCAGGCCCGAACCGCACAGCCGGTTCACCGTATACGCGGGAACCCGGTCCGGCAGGCCCGCGGTGATCGCGACCCGACGGGCGTTGTACGCGTCCGGGCCGACCTGCCCGATGCAGCCCATCACGACCTCGCGGATGTCCTCACCCGCGACCCCGGCACGCTCAAGGGCCGCCACCGTGGCCGTGGCACCGAGCTGGTGGGCGGGCACATCCTTGAACACCCCGCCGAAGGAGCCGACAGGCGTGCGGGCACCGTCAACGATCACGATCTTCTCTTGGCTCATGGTCAGTCCCCCGCAACCGGAGTCGGGTTCGCGGGCGCCGTACCCAGGTCCGACAACATTGCTGGCAACGACCCAGCCATCAGGATCCGAACTATGCGCATGAAGAGTCTCCTTGAGAGATAGGCCCCGTGGCAACGATGCATCGTTAGAGGTTCTCCACTCGGGCCGGGGCAACCAGCCATGTGCGCCGCGGTCGGCGTGGACGATCGCCTCGTCGGGGTCGGCGTTGCCAGCGGGCCATCTCCAGGGCGTCGACGACCAAGTCGCTCACGCGAGTGAGGCGAACTCTCACGTCCGGCAGCGGGCCGCGCATCTCACACCTGGGGTCAGGTGCTGACCGTCAGGCCGGCGAGCCCCCAGCTCCGGATTCGCTCGCTGCAGTTCAGGGCGCTTTCCCGCGCTCGGCACTGGCATGCTGGGCCAGCACAATCCCAGTGCCGGCCTCGACGGCTTGGAGAGTTTCCCGTGCTCAAACGGGTCGGGGGCTGCTCCAGGAGTCAAGCTGCGCGACGCCGCCTTCCCCGGCTGGTGGTGAACGGAACACCGTCACCGCACTCTGGCACGCCATCCTTAATGCCGAGAAGTCCGGCCACGAAAGGCGCCCCAGACGTCGAGATTCCACTTCGCGGCTCCTCACGAGGACTTCACTGGCATTTCAGGACCGAAGGCACCTTCAAGGTGTTGAACACCGAACCGTCTGCCCGACGCTACTGTTGAATAGAAACGACCGCGTCAACCACGATGGCTGAATCACCCGTTACTATCAGGGGATTTACGTCGAGGCTCTCGATGCACTCGAACTCGACTGCGACTGCATCCAAGATCAGGATCGCATCTATAACGGCGTCAAGACAGAGAGCTTGCCGTCCTCTTGCGCCGGCGAGGAGCCGATAGCCGCTAAGACTCTCTAGCATTGCACGTGCTTCAGCCTTGTTGATATGTCCTGCCTGCCTGACTGCAACGTCGTCATAGATCTCTGTCCAAACCCCGCCCATACCTACCAAGACGAAGGCACCCAACGCTCGATCTCTGTGTATTCCCAGGATCAGCTCCGCGTGTTCGCCACTCACCGTGGGCTGGACAAGGGCCGATCCATTACCGACATCAAGCATCGTTCGCGCAATGCTTTCGAGCTGTTTAGACGTCTCGACACCTACCGCGATTCCACCGACTTCAGTCTTATGCAAGACACGCTCATCGCCAAGCTTGATCGTCGCCGGATAGCCGAGCTCGGTCGCAGCGTCCAAGACGGCACCCACGGTCGACGCGACACGGAACGGGACAACGTTCATGCCCGAGTGACGCACCCAGTCGAGTGCACGGGCGCCACTGAAGGCTCCCCCCTCAGACGCCAAGAGTGACGTGAGATGGCCAGTTGGCAGCGATCTTGGTTCACTGAGGATCGCGCGCCGATCCAGTGCGAAGTGGGCAAGAGCTCGTAGCGCCGCGTCATATCCGGAGAGAAGGGCGACGCCTTGGTCGGCCGCTGCGCGAATCACATTTGGACTGGGCAACTCCCCGTGTACTGGCGCGAGCATGGCAAGGAACTTGTCAGTCTGCGACGAGATGTCGACCAGCCGGCTGCCATACGGCCGCTCCGACAGTGGTGCTCTCGTCGGCCCCTGGACGAATTGCTCGATCTCAAGGATCCCATCGATTCCGTCTTCCCTGGCCATGATCTCAATGACCCGTGGAAGATTCTCGTCCACGTTGCTGGTTGGCCAATAATCTAGTGGGTTCCTCCGACGAACCAGCGGACCAACATATTCCCGCATTTCCGCCTTGGCGCGCGGCGAAAAATCTGGCGTTTCGAGGTTTGTCCCAGAATCATGCAGCATCCCTATCAAGCCGCCCGACCCGACCAGCACGCCCATTCGATTTGATCGAGGGATTCTCCCAGCTTGCACAATTACGCCGAGCGCTAACGCCTCCTCCAACGTCTCCGCTCGTATCACACCATGAGCGCGAAAAGCAGCGTCGACGAGACGGTCCGGCGTGCTCAATGCGCCCGTGTGTGCGAGGGCAGCGTCACTAGCCTTCGTTGTCCTCCCTACCTTTACGACGATTACCGGCTTACCGATCTCTCTGGCCCTGTCGCATGCCGCGAAGAATCGATCAGGTTCACGAATCGCTTCAAGGAATAGTAGGACGCCATTACAGGTCTCGTCTTCGATCATGTATGCCAGGAGGTCTCCAGCAGTAACTAGGGCCTCGTTACCGGTGGAGGCGACGTGGCACCATCCCACTCCCGCCCGGTTGTTCGCGAGAGCAGCGGTTACGGAGCCGCTATGCGATATGAGGCCAAGCGAGCCCGGTGTATATCCGACATCAACGGATTCAAGGTATTGTGCGGTCTGATTGCTAAACGAGACAACTCCGATGCAGTTGGGGCCTAAGAAAGACACTCCACCCTTAGCCGCACAGTCAGCCAAACGCTGTTGTTCGTTGCTCCCGAATTCGCCCTGATCAGAAAAGCCGCCGGAAAAGACTACAATGGATCGTGTACCGACGCGAAGTGCCTCTTCGAAGGCGCGACCAACCTGGTCATGTCCGACAGCTAGAATAACGGATTCTGGCGCCTCCGGCACGTCCATCAACGATGGGTAGCAGCGATGTCCGCTAACCTCTACATAATTCGGATTCACCGGGTACACATGCCCACGGAATTCCAAACGCTGGAGGTTCTCGAGGACCCCACGGCGCAACGCGTCACGCTCTGTCGCGCCAACGAGAGCGATTGAACGCGGTGCGAAGAGGTACCTCAAACTCTCTTGCCATCTGGCGCCAGACACGAAACCGCTCCTCATTCGTGTTCACAAAGTCTTTCTGCGTGACGGGTTCGCGAGCTTCACATAGCCCCTTCTGGGATTCGAACAGTGATAGAGCTCGACGCTGTGCGCTGACTCGACTCATTGCACATGTGCAAGAAATGCCCTCGTCCGGCTGTTTCGCGGCCGATCCAGTACTTCCTCGGCCGTGCCCTCTTCAAGAATCACACCACCGTCCATGAATAGGACTCGATCGCCGACGTCGCGCGCAAAGGCCATCTCGTGTGTCACGACGATCATTGTCATACCGGTCAATGCAAGGTCCCTCATCACGTCGAGCACCTCTTTCACCAACTCGGGGTCAAGCGCTGAGGTAGGTTCGTCGAAAAGCACGACCATCGGATCCATTGCGAGCGCGCGTGCAATGGCGACGCGTTGTTGCTGTCCACCGGAAAGATGACTTGGATAGGTAGATGCCTTGCTTGCCAAGCCGACCCGTGAGAGCTGACTCATCGCAATGTCTAGCGCCTCAGCCTTCGATAGGCGACGGACATGGCGAAGCGCGACCTCAACATTTTGAACTGCAGTCATATGCGGGAACAAATTGAATCGCTGAAATACCATGCCGATCTGCGAGCGCTGCCTCGCCGCCACCCGTGCAGAACACTCCCTTAGTGAGTCGCCGCTGCGGCGCTCGAATCCGACGTAATGTCCAGCCACCATAAGTGTTCCGGAGTCAGGTCGCTCAAGGTTGTTTATGCAACGCAGGAGTGTACTTTTTCCAGAACCCGAAGGACCGATCAGGCAAACGACCTCGCTCTTCTTTACCGAAAGGTCGACGCCCTTCAAGACTTCCAGGTGGCCGAAGCGTTTTCGAACCTTCTCAACATGCACTATGGCCTCTGGCTGGAACAATGGTGCGCTCATCGCGTGTTGCTCCTAAACCGGAATGCGGGGGCAAGCACCCTCCAGTAGGGCCGTGGATCCGAGCTGCCATAGCCTCTGCCATATCGTCGCTCGACGAAATACTGTCCTAAACCCAGGACGCTCGTACAGACGATATACCAGACGCAAACCGTCAAAAGCAACTCGATGGTAAGCAGGTTCGTGGAGTATATCTGTTGAGCTGTGCCCATTAGGTCGGTAAATCCGATGATGGACGCCAACGAAGTATACTTGAGCATACCGATGATCTCGTTCCCGGTCGGAGGAACGATCATTCTCAACGCTTGGGGAAAAATAACAAGCCGAAAGGTTTGAAACGGATTCATACCGAGCGCCTTTGCAGCCTCGCGTTGACCCGAATCAACACCTAGCAACCCCCCTCGTACGATCTCGGAATAGAATGCTGATTCGGCCAGGCCGAGAGCGAGCAGAGATGCAATAAAGGGCGTCAGAACATCGTTCGTCTGCCATTCACCTATGACTAAAGATGTACCTGGGATGCCTAATGTCAAGTTCTCGAAGACCAATGCGAGGTTGAACCATATAACCAGCATCAGCAACGCAGGTACTGAGCGAAAGATCCAGACGTAGATCCGGCTGAGCGAACGATAGACCGCGTTATGTGACGTCCGCAGCGCCGCGATAGCGACACCCAAGACCATCGCGACGAGCATCGCGGCGGCCGTTAGAACGAGCGTATTCCGTAGACCATCGATTACTTCTGGAGCAAACAGGTACCGCCCAATAACAGAGAAATCGATGTTGGGATTTCGCAGGATGGTCGCGGCGAATTGCACTGTGATGGCCACAAGGGCAGAGGCCAAGATCCACTGCGCGTAGGGTCGCCTTGGGACTTTTCGTAACGTTGCAGTCTCGCCGGACGGACCCGGACTCCCTGACAGGCTGACCATGCCGACCTCCTCCACTGAGTGCGTCGCAGATTCCTAGGTCCGGGCCACCACTTTGACGGATGTATCGAGACTCAGCAGGTCTCAGTTTCATTGATTGTGACGGGCCAACGGACGTTCTCGGCTACCAAGCCCCACTTAAGCAGAACGTCGGTCAACGCTTTCTCGCCCGCCGCATTCAGCGCTGAACAAACCTGACGGGCGATCTCTGGAGCCTTTTTTGCGAAGGCGATAGAGCCGATGTACTTCGGCATATCTGAGTCTGGCACCAGCAAGACGTCGAAATCACCACTGAGCTTCGCCTGATACCCCTGCAATGCGCTGGCGTCGAAGTACGCGTGTACCCGCCCTGTCTTTACGGCGAGGTACTGCGCGCTCGCATCTGGGAACAAGACCAGTTCCACAGGCGGCTTCCCGTCGGCCTCGCATTTCTTGCTCTGTTCTCTGAGAGGCGCCTGTGTGTAGTCCGAGACCGAGAAGGTCGAAACTTTCAGACCGCATAGACTGGCCAGTGTGTTGCCCACACCATGCGGATTCCCCTTTTTCACCAGCAATCCAAAACCAATCTCGACATAGTCGACAAGGATGGCCTCTGCTCGGCGAGCATCACTCTCCGCATACCCCCCGACAAGGGAAAGGTCCACACGCCCCGACTTCAGCGCGGGCATAGCGTTGTCAAACGAGAGCGACGAGATCTCGAATCTGAGATCGCCGCCGGAGGCGCTTTCCGCAAGCTTCAGCATGTCAACGTCGTAGCCGACAATCTCCCCCCCTTCCCGCATCCCAGAGGGAGGAAGGTCGTCGGCGACCCCTGCCTTCAAGATCGTGCTCGCTGCAGAAGATGTAACGGCCGGCGGTTCCTCGCTTGTGGCGGAGCTCGAGGCGCAACCAGAAATAGTCACTGCCAAAAGTACGCCTAGCGTTGAGGCGATTCGTCCCTGCACGCCTGCAGACCTGCGCAGCCTTGAGCGTGCTACTGACCGTGCTGAGGAACGAGGCGCCGCCTCGGTGCGGTGCCACTGGTGGTGGGCCATGATGCGCTCCTTCGGAAATTCAATACTTCTCGATTGATGGGGTTAAAAGCGCGATACCGGACTAGTACATGCCTAAACTACCGGTGAGAATGCCGCGTCCTACTGAGCGCTAAAGGTCCAAGCCACCTGGTTGCTAGACGTCGGCTGCGGTGCGACGCGGACAGTTGGGCCAACCGTTCTAGACACGCTGGACCACCCGCGTCCCATGGCCTCCAGGATCTGGTGAGGCGGCAACGCCCAACCGTCATACTCGGGTACGGATAGGCGGGTGTTCTTATGCAGCAGAACGACCTCTGATCCTGTCCCGAGCGTTTCGAAGTCATCGCCGATAAACTCGTGGCAGGTCTGGAAGAGCCTAGCCATCTGGAGCACGGGATTATCGTCGTATAGGGCGAACTCGTGCATGAGTTGCCTAGCCCAGGAGGAAAACACCGAAGCAACTGACTGCTCAATGATTATCGCCGCCTCTTGAAGATCGGTGAACTCTGCAATCTGGGCGAGTCCACCGATCGCATACTGGGCGCAGTATTTCTGCAGGGCTTTGTCTTTTCGCGCCTGAGGCCAAGTAGCAGGCCCAAGGTCGGGAATGGGTCCGGGAAGGACTTCTTCGCCAAGGCCCAGACTCACGCGCAGGCGCCCGTCTTCGGACAACGGGGATTCCGCAACATCGAAGAATCCAGCGTCGTATGGACCGCCTTCACTCATGAGTTGTGTAATAGTGAAACGGAGCCGGTCATTACCTAACAATACCCCGTTATTTGCATGCCATCCCCGCAGTCCTGCGAGAAATGTGTCGCTCGGCACAGCACATATTCCAGGTCCGGGGTGCAGTGGGGACGCTCCAAATGCGCTCGGTGGGAAGTAGAAGACCCAAGCCCGGCCTTGGTCGTCCGAGCGATAGCCCATGTCGAGCCCGCCTAGAACATTGGACAGAACGTGGTACTTCGCGGCCTTTTCGTGATCGGGCTCATCCTCAAGGCCAAGCTTCTTCAGTCCCTCTAGAAAGTGCGTCTCCTGATGCTTCCGCAGGAATGTAAATTCGAGTTCACAGACCTTGTCGAGACCCCATCTTTGAAGGATGATGAATCGGTGCGCTGAGTCAAGCGCGAACCACAGCGAACTGGCAAGCTCGGCGCTCCTTGACCACTGTGGGGCTCGACTGGGAAAGTCACTCATGGTGTTCCTGCTCCTTTGTAGATGAGACTCGGTGAACCGATTGTGTCGATCAATCATTCGACACGGCGACAATGCGGGCCGCAATATCTGCGTACTGCGCGGCGACCTCGTCGATCTCTAGACGGCCGCCTGGCCTGAACCACGTAAAGCAGTTGTCAGTCATCGTCAAGATCGCTCTGCTAGTAACAGTTATATCGTCGAAGGCCATAGATCCGTCGGCTTCGCCTTCAATCAGAATGGCGCGAAACGCTGCGATATAGGCTGTTACCTTTTCGAGAATGCCTGCTTGGCGTTCCGGCTCTAGACAGGCAACAAGCTCATTAAACCCGTGCTGGGCTCCGTAGGCGTCATATTCCCCGTAGCTGCGCAGGATCGACACTACGTGACCGTGCACGAAATGGCGGAGGCGGTCAATAGGGCTTGTGGCCTCGACGGTTGGCGACGTCTCATTCAGAACGTCTTGTACTAAGGTCTCGAGAAATGATGCTAAGAGGCCAGCCTTTGACTTATAGTACCAGTAGATGGTCGGTGGCCGGACCCCCGCCTCTTTAGAAATCTGGCTGATAAGCGTTCCCTCGTAGCCATGTCGAAAGAATAGGGACCCCGCCACCTGCAGGACCTTGAGGTCATTAACAGTCTCTGCCGCGGCATTCACGACTTAGCCACCCTTGTGCGTTGAACGTCATGAGTACGCTCCGGCCTCGTAGCCGATCTGTATTTAGCGCTCACTATAGAGTCCACGAGCGCTAGAACGTTGTCAAGAGGTGCAGGGTTCTGAGCCTCGGGCAGTCCTGGAGAGGCCCGAGCGGTCGGCGCGCTTCGCAGCCCAGCAACGACCTGGCGGCCGACTTGCCGTGCCTGTCCGGGCCGCGTCGGCCCGCTTGCCTACGGCGACCTGATGCGAGTGGCCCAGCGGCAGGCGGCCGCTGCGGCCGTGGCACCGGCACAACAGCGCATCGCCGCTGACTCCGCGGTCGTGGATCAGGCACCAAGCGCGCCGTGTTGGCTGCCTAAGCCAGGTCTCAGGGACGGCGGTGGTCGCGGGCCCACCACCCGATCAGGCACAGACCGATGCCGGCGATCACCCCGGGCCCAAAATTCCAGTGGCACGCGTCGGCGGGCAGGGCCACCGGGCGAACGCGCCCGCTGGTCACCAGCTCCGCCCGCAGGTCCTCGACGGGCAGGTAGTACGCCGGTTAGTACGGCACCTCCCACACGAGTCGCGGCCGGGTCGTGTCCACAACCAGCTCGCCACCGAGGTAGGCCCGGACCCGCTTGCTCGAGATCTCCACTCGTACG
>DATCXA010000222.1:0-2052 GCA_036566085.1 Propionibacteriaceae bacterium | reverse complement strand
CTGCTGCTCGGAGTCGTAGCTGATGCTGTCGCCCTCGGCTTTCACCGGGACGAGGCCGAAGCCGGTCAGCTCGACATCCTCCTCGTACGACTTGTCGGACGAGGAGACCTCGAAGAGCTTGCGCCAGGTCTCGGGGTGCTTTTTGTACTCGCGTCCCCACCACTCCTGTACTCCCGTTGTGTTCAACGCGGTTCGCTAATCCGCGCCCGGTCTTCCCGTGGTCAGGAAGACCCGCTGTACCTCGCGGCACAGACCAGACTACATCTTGTCCCTGATGGGATTCAGGGACCGCACCATTTCGAGCCGCTTGGCCCTACGGGCTGTCGCCCTAGTCGTTGAACCTAGCAAGCAACGAATATCCCCTGTGGCTCTTCTGTCGGCCTTGCAGGATTTGCAGCATGCTTTGCGTACTCAGGCCATGTTCTTTGCAGAACTGGTTTAAGCCATGTACGCGCCGTTCGCTGCCATCCGGAAGTCTGACGATGTACGTCTTCGCGAGCTTGTTTGCGGCGCCTTTTGGCATCGCGTGGCCAAGCGTTCCGTTCCTACGCTTGGCTTCAACCATCTTGTGAGCCCAAGTGATCTTGCGGCCCTTATTGATGGCTCTCAGCTTCTCGCGGGTCTCGTCAGAGACAGTGTCACCTCCATAAGTCATATTGTAGCCGTTCCTGTACGTGTCGTAGCGCTCGATGAAGAGCTTCTCTAGATCGTCAAGGTACTCGGCTTTCAGGGCATTGCAGATAACGGCGAACTTGAAATTCTCGATGCCGTGCTCACGCATGCCTTGATATAACTTATGGTCCCTTTCACCAAGGTTGAACCTGTATATGTGCTCACCTTTGCGCCGCGCGAGGCCCTGTTTCGTGGCCCCGATGTAGCGCTGTCCAGTCACCGTATTGGTGATGGAATAGATGATCAGGTTCTTCGCTGCTGCTTTGGCTGCTGATTGTCTCATGCGGTCTTTCTACGGATAACCGATGAGAGGTCCCAGCAATTAGATGCGTTATCTCCACACATTACTGCGTGGAGGCCCCATCCTACAAATTGTAAGGCCACAAAGCTTTGGGGTGCGCCCCAGTAGTGATAACAGCCATTGTCAGGTGCTCCTCTTAGATGCCGAGCTGGCCGTCGGTCGTCAGCACGGTCGCACCGAACGCCTCGGTGTGCAGGCTGATGCGAACCTCGACCTTCGCGTGGGTCAGAGTGGTGTCATTGTCCTCGCGGTTGACCGCACGGAGAATGAGCAGCGGGTTCGAAGCATCGGCAGACGGAGCGGTCGACGTGGTGTCGAGCTCCATACCGCTGAGGCCCGTTGCCGTGCTGCCGGAGTGCGTGGCGATAAGCACAGCGTTGAGGCCCATCGAGGCCGCCGGCACAGCGCCGTCCGCCTGGATCTCGAACACGACATCGGGGTCGTCGCAGACGTAGACGACACGCTCCGTGCTCGCCGGCCCGTGCTTGACGGCAAGGTTGTCGGGGTTGGGCGCGAAGCCTACGATCACGCCAGTGATCGCGCTGCCGTCGCCGCCGCCGTCAACGTTGACCTCGGGCAGGGTGCCGATGCCGAACTGACCGCCGCCGGGAACCTTGACCATCGCGGTGTTCGCAGTGCCCGTCTTGACGACGGGATCGCCGATGAATGCCGCCGTGTTGTAGGTCGACGGCATGTAGTACGCCCTGGCGGCCCCGTTGTAGGGAGCGCCGGACTTGTGCCGAATGGGTCGGAGCCCAAACGGAGAGTCGATGTTGGCCATGTGGCCTTCTCCGATTTGTTGAAGGGATGATGATGGTTCAGTTGCGGAGAGCCACCGCCGAAGGATGCCGGTTTCCTACCGGTCGATCCTCATGCCGGACGTGGGGACGTACATGCCGGGTTCCTGCTGGCCTTGCTCATTCCTTGCCATGCCCCGGCGCAGCCCCTCTTCGTTCTGGGCGATGCGGTCCTGCTCTCTTGCCTTGTCTTCCTCGTGGAACTCGCGAGGCTTCCGCATGAGGAAAGCCTTCTGCGGCTTGTTCACGGTGCGCTCGTCGACGACGCGCTCCACCCGTGAG
>DATCXA010000561.1:0-6591 GCA_036566085.1 Propionibacteriaceae bacterium | reverse complement strand
GCCGAGTACTACACAGCCGTACAGACGATCATCCCGGCTGCGGCGACGAGCGAGATCTTGCTTACCCGGTTCTATAACACGGTGGTTCGCAGCAAGGACGATCCGCCCGCACAGGTCTTCGTGCTCGGCTTTGACAGCGCGCCGATCAGAGCGGAGAAGTCGCTGTACGACCTCGCGACCTGGACCCGTGATCATCCTGAGCTGGCAGAGTCGCTGCAGGCTTTGCCGCCGCAGGAATTCCTCGAACGTACGGCTACATCAGAGGATTCGGTGTGGCATGAATGGCACACCCGCTTCGAGGCTCACCTCAGCGCGTACGGGCACACCATCTACAACCTCGACTTCATGAATCCGGTCCCAGCCGATGATCCGACTCCGCTCCTAGAGACGCTGAAGTTCTTCGTCAGCGGAAAGGGGGTTGACCCGTACGAGCGGCAGCGCCGCTTCGCGACCCGTCGGGAGGAAGCGACGGCTGTAGTGCTGGCGCGGCTGGATCCGGCACGCGCCAAAGCCTTCCGCCGGCTGCTGCACTGGGCGCAAAGCGCGGCACCGATCCGGGAGGATGCACTCGCCGACGTCGGACTGGCATGGCCCCAGGTACGCCGCATGCTTCTTGAGATCGGCCGGCGACTCCAGCGGGCAGGCGTGATCAACGACCCGAACGACGTGTTCTGGTTGCGCCGCATCGAGATTGATGAGAATTCAGGGAGCCTCGCTGATCAAGTGGAGCAGCGCAAGGAACTATGGCGGGGTCAGCGGCGGGCGACACCGCCGCAACTGCTGCCGAAGGGCGGCTGGGGTGACGCATTCCGCAGGTGGATGCCAGCGGCATCAGAGGAGCAGACCGGCGATGTGATCAAGGGCATCGGCGGCAGCATGGGAACCATCACCGCGCCAGCGCGGGTGCTGGGTGGGCCACAAGACTTCGGTCAGATGCAGCCTGGGGACGTACTGGTGGCCAGCATCACCACACCGGCGTGGACCTCGCTGTTTGCGATGGCGTCCGGAGTAGTTACCGACATCGGAGGCCCGCTCAGTCACAGCTCGATCGTGGCTCGCGAGTACGGCATTCCGGCGGTGCTCGGTACCGCCGTCGCGACCCGGCGGATTCACAGCGGGCAAATGATCAAGGTCGACGGTGACGCAGGCGTAGTTACTCTGCTTGACGGGAAGGGGCCCGCGGTGGCCGAGCCGGCCGTGACGAGTTCGCCGCGCCGCAAGATCATTCTTGGCGCTGCGGGCGCAGCCGCCGCCGCGGGCCTGACTGCGATCGTGCTACGACGGCGAAGGCTCCGACGCTGACGTGAACATCCCACGTAGCGTGGGATGGTCACGCTGTACCTGGCGTGCATGCCGTGTACAGCGTCAATATCCCACGCAGCGTGGGATGTTGACCGTGGGATGTTGACACTGAGTGCAGGAAGGAACTCCAAGCTCAGATAACCGCGACATCCAACTCGTCGGCGATGCGCTTGGCGATCTCGAGCGAGGCAGTCGCCGCCGGCGACGGCGCGTTGAGCACATGGACTTGGCGGGGCGCCCGCTCGAAATAGAAGTCGTCGACCAGCAATCCATCACGGCGCAACGCCTGTGCGCGGACACCAGCATGAGTCGGCACCAGGCAATCGTCGGGAAGATCGGGGACGAGCTCGCGGAGGCTAGCAAGGAATCGCTTCTTGGACAGTGATCTTGCCGTCTCGTCTAGTCCGGTACGCCAATACCTCTTGCCCAACCTCCACAAGCCAGGCCACCTGAGACTGTCGGCTACGTCGCGCGGATTGATCTTGAGCTTGGTGTAGCCCTCACGCGCCAATGCGAAGATCGCATTAGGCCCAGCATGTATCGATCCATTGATCATCCGGGTCAGGTGCACACCGAGGAAGGGGAACGAGGGATCGGGCACGGGGTAGATAAGCCCCTTCACCAGGTACGAGCTCTCCGGCGTCAGCTCGTAATACTCACCGCGGAAGGGGATGATTCGAATATCTGGGTGGAGTCCAGCTAAACGAGCCAGCCGATCACTATGCAATCCGGCGCAATTGACGAACTGGTCTGCGGAGAACTCGCCGATCTTGGTGGTAATCGTGACGGCGTCCGGACGCGACGCGATACCCACGATTTCCTGCCCAAAGCGAACTTCGCCGCCAGCCTGTTCAATGAGACGTCGCAATACATTGCACACTCCGCGAAAATCGACGATTCCCGTGGTCTCGACGCGCACGGCTGACACGGCGGCGACGTACGGCTCGTACTCCTTCGCCTTATCAGCGTCGATCATGGTGCACGGAACGCCGTTGGCCTGCCCGCGGCGGTAGAGCTCAGCAAGCGCCGGCAGTTGAGACGGCTCGGTTGCCGCTACGAGCTTGCCGCAGATGTCGACGAAGACGCCGTTCTCTTCGGCGAAGCGCCGCATCGAGCTGGCTCCAGCCGTGCCCAGTGTCGCCTTGAGGCTGCCGGGTCTGTAGTAGAGACCGGAGTGGATAACGCCGGAGTTGTGACCGGTTTGGTGTTGCGCGAGGCCAGACTCCTTTTCGAGGACAGTGACGGCGTGCCCTCGCCGAGTCAGCTCATGGGCAGTGGCAAGTCCGACGATCCCTGCCCCAGCGACAACGACATGACTCCCCATTCGCCCATGTCTACCAGGACTGCGCCGGAGGCGCTGGATTCTCGCGGGCTCCGACAACAAGACTCACCCTTGGAGAGTGATGTGCCGAGCGAATAGGCAGCGCGATACTCAGGCGAATCAACCGGGACGGAGCTTGCTGTGAACAGTTTTTCTGACTTCTTCTGGCTGCTGCTGTGGGCCTTTGTTTTCGGCTGCTATCTGGTCGTGCTGTTCCAAGTCGTTGTGGATTTGTTCCGCGATGGGGATCTCAGTGGCTGGTGGAAGGCCATTTGGGTCATTTTCTTGATCATTGTGCCGTTCCTGAGCGTATTGATTTATGTGATCGCCCGGGGCAGGGGAATGGCGGAGCGGCGTCAGGAGGCGCTGGGTGGCGGACGCAGACATGAAGAGGCCTACGTGCCGCCCCCGATCATTAGCCTGCCCAACCCATCAGAGCAGATTGCGTCCGCACAGAAGCTGCTCGATCAGGGGGCGATTAACCAGGCTGAATTCGACCAGCTGAAGCAAAAGGCGCTAGCGAGCTCCTAATGACGACCTCAGGAAATGGCCCGGCCGTCACCAAACGGAGAACTTCCGCGCGGGCCCATCGCGGCACCAGGCGGCGCTTTACTAGGCCCGCCTCTCGGTTGGCCGAGCGCTGGACCACCATCGACGGCGTCGACGTCTTTTACCGTGAGTCGCCTCATCCGCCCAATGCGCCGGTAATGATGCACTTGCACGGGTTCGGGCTCTCCGGCCGCTACCTGCTGCCAACCGCTGAGGCGCTCGCCGACGAGTTCCATACCCTGGTGCCCGACCTGCCGGGATTCGGACGGAGCGGCAACGCCATTGAACCGCTGACGGTAACCGAGCTTGCCCATGCGGCGGCCGCCTTCCTCGACACCCAAGCCATTGAAAAAGTCACCTTGGTTGGAAACTCGATGGGTTGTCCGGTCATCTGTGAGTTCGCCTACGAGTTTCCGGATCGGCTCGAGCGGGCGATTCTGGTGTCGCCTGCTGGGGGCATTCAAAACCAACCGCTACCCCGCGCGGTACGGCAGCTCAGCTACGACGGTCTGCGGGAACCAGTCCGGCTGCTACGCGTCGCAGTCCCGGACTACCTGCGATTCGGCGTTCCGAGCACCTTCCGGATGTTCCGGGCCCTTACGCAGTATCCGTCGTTGGACCGGCTGCTCGCTTTGGACAAACCGACGCTGGTCGTTGCCGGCAGCCGGGATCCGCTGCTCCCTGGTCCCGCGCGTATCCTAGAAGTCGCCAAGCGGGCCGAACACCATGGCGTCTTTGTCGTTATCGACGGCGCCGCGCACGCCATCAATTTCTCGCATCCCGGGGAGCTGGCTAACGTGATCCGACTCTTCATGGCCGACAAGCCCATCGTCGATGACCCCAACTCTCCCGGCACCGCCCGCGCCTACGAGCTGCACCGCGGACTCCACGCCCCCCGGCCTATTGCGCCGACCGACGCCGAGTCCTAAATCAGGAGCCATTTAGCCCAGCGGTAAGTGCGGCAAGATCGTACGTCGCCCCGAGGGCCTGCTGCGCTGCCTCGAGGGTCCGTTCCCGGTCAGCTCTCTCGGCCGCCGGTACGGCAGCCTGGATCTGGGCTCGCAGCCGGTCTGCGGTAGCGAGCTGCCGGGCCGCTTCAGCCGCATCTC
Organism: Propionibacteriaceae bacterium; assembly: GCA_036566085.1. Classification (GTDB taxonomy): domain Bacteria; phylum Actinomycetota; class Actinomycetes; order Propionibacteriales; family Propionibacteriaceae; genus Microlunatus. The sequence continues at coordinate 2,310 of DATCXA010000561.1, read as the reverse complement.
CGCGTTGCATTGCGAGTGCCGCCAGTTCGTCTCGTACGCTCGCCTCGCGCCAACGGTCACCCAGCTTGTGATGCTCGGTCAGGCTGGCGACCTGCATTCCCGTGGCGCGCTCGGTCTCGCCGCGCAGTCGCGCCACGACTCCGAGCTGATTGAGCGTCCAGGCGATGCCCTCCCGGAATGACAGTTCCTCGCACAAGTCGAGGCATTGGTCCAGCAGCAGCCTGGCTCCGGTCAAGTCGTCTCGGTAACGCGCTGTGGTCCCCAAGTTGATCAAGGCCCAGATCACACCCTCTTGATCGCCGAGTTCGCGCATCCTGCGCAGCACATCGCGACCGAGTTGCTCCGCAGTGTCCAGGTCGCCGCTCAACCACGCCAAAAAACACAAATAGTTGAGCTGGACTGCGGCATCATGATCATCGCCGGTTTCTTCAGCGAGTTGCAGCGCCTCACGATGCAACTCCGCTGACTTGTCGTAGCTGTCCTGCTCACGGGCAATTGCGCCCAATCTGCCAATCGACCAGACCAGGCCGGCCCGATCATCGGTGGCTGCAAACAGAGCCTTTGCCTGCTCGACAAGTGGTCTAGATTCTGCGTAGTCGCATTGCAGGAACGCTAGTGTTCCAGCGAGCACTAACACAGGTGCGCGTAGCTCACTCGGCGCGTCGGGCCAAGCCCGCAAGGCGCTGCCCGCCCAGCGTCGGCCGTCGGTATAGCGGCCGCGCAGATAACACCAGCGTCCTAAGGCAGCAACGATGCGTAACGCGATTTCTGGCTGATGCTGGATCGACCATCCGATGGCCGGCCGAATGTTTCCGACCTCGCGATCGATGATCGACAACCATTCGTGTTGATCATGACCTGTTAGCTGGGGTGCGGCGCGCTCGACAAGATCACGGTAATACTGGGCGTGACGCTGCTGGGTGATCACTCGGTCCTGATGCAGTGCGAACCTGCTGCGCGCGTACTGCCTGATCAATTGCAGCAGCCGGAAGCGCGCCTGGGTGCTGCCCTCATCTTGGCGAACCACCAGCGACTTCGAAACCAATGAGGACAGCACGTCAACGACCTCGACCTCGCTCATCCCGACTCCGCACACCTCGGTGACCGCATCCCTGGCAAAGCTGCCACCGAAGACCGAGAGCCGTTCGAAGATCAACTGCTCGGTGAGGCTCAAGCGCGAATAAGTCCAGCCCACTATGGCATCCGTCAGCTGCTGCCGACCGCCCGGACCGGGAGCCTGCAGGATGCTCAGCTCGCCGTCGAGAGTGGCGGCCAGTTCGTGGACAGTGAGCACATTGGTGCGGGCGGCGGCTAGCTCGAGTGCCAGCGGGAGACCGTCAAGCCGCTGACAAATCCTAATGATCGCGTCCGCAGCGGGCTGATCGAGCCGGTTGTTGATCAACGATCGGGCAAGAAACAGCTGACAGGAGGGAATTGAGCTGAGCTGACTGGCGGGTGTGCCGGGGGCCGGTAGTTGCAGGGGAACAACCGGGAATGCTTGTTCACCCGGTACGCCGGTGAGGTGTCGGCTGGTGACCAAGATCGTAAGCTTCGGGGCGCCGGCCAAGATGGCTCGGCAGAGTTCGGCGCAGGTCGTCAGGTGATGCTCGGCGTTGTCGATCACCAGCAGGCTCGTCAGCGGGCATAGATGGTCGATGATCTCCTCGACGGTGGCTTTCGGCGAACCGCGTACGCCGAGCGCTCCGGCAAGGGCGCTGAGCACAGTTGACGGATCATTCAGCGTCCCGATCGGGAACCAATGCACCCCGTCGGGGAATCCCGCGGGCCGGGTGGCGGCGTACTCAACAGCGATCCTCGTCTTGCCTACCCCGGCGGGCCCCAGCAAGGTGAGCAGCCGAGTGTCGTCGCGCTCGATGAGCTGAGCTACCTCCCGAAGCTCGCTATCTCTCCCTATCGGACGGTCGGCAAAGGCCGGAAGCGATGGCGCGGAAGGCTCGCGGAGATTGACTGAGGCAAACAGGGCGGAGCGATCAGATTCGGGAAGTCGGAGCCCTTGGGCAAGCAGACGCATCGTGGTCATGCGCGGGGAGCGGCGGCCGCGCTCCAGCAATGAGACGGCCTCCGGGCTCAGGCCGGCGCGTGCGGCGAGGGTCTCTTGGGATAGGCCGGAGCGCCTTCGTAGGCGCCGCAGCTCCTGACCGAATAGGTTCATTTCTTGCTACATAGGAAATCGTGTTGTCAGGCTGGTCAGATTTGGGCCAGCTCAGCGGCGTGGTGCTTGTGGATTGTTCGTCTGCTGTTCGTGGTCGCACATTTGCCGCAGTGTTCAAGATATGTGAGGCGGGTCTA
>DATCXA010000554.1:0-4847 GCA_036566085.1 Propionibacteriaceae bacterium | reverse complement strand
CTGGTAAGGCGCCGTTTCCGTTTCTATGGGTCATTTCGAGCCGGCGATCGGGCTGTTGATTGGATCGTCGCCTGGAGGTAGCTTGTAGGCACGCGGGCGTAATTCAGTTGGTAGAATGCCAGCTTCCCAAGCTGGACGTCGTGGGTTCGAGTCCCATCGCCCGCTCTTTAGAAGTGGTTTGGGTTTTAAGAAGTTAGAAGCGCCTGGCGGCCAACGGTCCCCAGGCGCTTTTTTCGTGGGGACCGTTGGTGCCCTTTCGAGCTGTCGTCAGACCCTGTCCGTCTGTAAGGCCGAGGCATACGCTCATGGATGAGATCGGTCGGAAAGCGGCAGTGCTGATGTACCGAGACGCATTGCGCCCTGAGCGGCGTGACGATCTCAGAGGCTCAGCCGAGATCGAGAAGCTCGGTACGTTGATCGACCTGGCCGATGAACTAGGTCGGGAGTTCGGCCTTAGGCGAGCGATAACGTGGGCCGATCGGATCCTCGCGCGTGGTGACAGTGTTCGCGACGCGAAGGCTCTCGTGCACTACTTCGCCGCGAATGCGTGGGCAGGTCTGCGGCATCTACTACGTCGCGAAGACGATCGTCTGAATTGGGACCAGCCAGAGTGGGAGCGCGAAATTGCTCATCTGCGTGAGGCCAGGCGCGGCATGGACGCCGAGCTTGATCCTGTCCGTCGCTGTCAGATTCTTACGAACCTCGCGAATGCGTTGAACTCACGTGGCCGCCTTGTCGAAGCTATAGTGGAATGGGATGCGGCGCTGGCAATCAACCCGTCGTTTGCGATGGCGCATGGCAACCGTGGAACAGCGCTGTGGTGGTATGCGCGAGTCTACCACGACCCTGGCCACCAAGCGTATTTGGTTCGGGCAGCCCATGCAGCCCTCGACGCCGCATCGACGGTCGACGACCCGTACGTGTATCCACCCGCTCGTCGCGGTTTCGCCGATCTCAAATCAAGAATCGAGCAAAGCGTCCCGGCGGCCGTGCTCGAAGCACCCTGCGAGCATCGCGTAGATCGGCAACGCTCTGCCGAGGAAACAGCCTATCGCAAGTGGTGCGCTCGCGAGCGTCTTTTCTTGAACGACCTAAACGATCTTGGCGCCCTCGAAATCGCCATGGCAGACGTGCTAACGCTTCCGACTTTTACAACGGCACTCAATGAGGGGCCAAGCCTGCTCGGGTTCTTCAATCAGTTAAAGCAAGAATACGTGGCGGCGCGGTGGCTGGCCTACGAGGGGATTCACCGACACGAAGTTCATTTTTCCGATCGCGAAGTCACGCTGATCAATACGCTCGACTATCCGGCATATGGGCTCGCCGTCGAACAAATCAAGCTCGCATTCCGTTCTGCGTACTCGCTTTTCGACAAGCTGGCGTTCTTTCTCAACGACTACTTCGAGCTAGGCATTCCGGAGAAGAGGGTTGCCTTCCGGAGTCTGTGGTATGACCGAGAAGAACCGAAGCGGGGGCTCCGTCAGACGCTGCAGGGTACGCGGAATATCTTCGTCCAAGCGCTCTTCTGGCTGTCGAAGGACTTCTTTGAGCCATCGCTTCCTGAGGCGTACGACGTTGACCCTGAGGCACGCCGGATTGCGACCATCCGGAACGAGCTCGAACATAAGTACCTCAAGCTCCACGAGATGATGGTTCACCCCAAGGAAGGCCGAACGCCGGAAGCTGCCTTTGATAGGGATCGCTTCGCGTATTCGATGAAGCGGCGCGAGTTCGAGCGAGAGGCGGTGGCGCTTCTTCGGCGTGCAAGGGCGGCGCTTCTGTATGTCAGCTTTGCCATTCGACTAGAAGAAGAACGGCGCGATCAAGAGCGTGCCGGAAATGGTGTCGCCATGCCGGTTATAAGCGACGTATGGAAGGATGAGTGGAAGTCGTAGCGTTGGACTTGGGGCTATAGGCTATGTCGATCGACGAGATCGGCTAACGGCATCGTGCGCGGATCTAGCTGAACGCCCCGTACTCGATCGCCGTAGCGTGTGGAGGGACGCGCAGCCCGCCCCCGAGACCGCTTTGAGGCGGAGGGGCGCTCGCTGCTCCAGCCGCTCGCCCCGCGCAACTATCAGCCCCTGATGCTTCCCGCGGAGCGCACCGCCCGTCGGACGGTACGGTACCGTCATGCCGCCGATCGCCGGCCTCGTCGTTGATGAGACATCTAGAATTACACATCCGCACAACCGCACGCGCTCCAGAGGGAGACGCCGAGTGCAGTAAGTCGCAAGCTTCCTCCATTGGGTCTTGCGGTGACGGTACCGCGCCCGTGTTTGTCTGGCTGAATGCGACCAAAGGGCGGTGCCGACGGCCCCTCGGTAACAACTATTCCGAGTCGTGCCATGTTGTTTAGAGAGGCTTCGGCCACCCGTTCATCTTTGAACGGTGACGAATCCGGTGGGAATTGTACGCCCGTGGTAACCTGAACATCAACTGAATTCGCCGGGATAAACGTCGACACGATTGACGTCATGCGAAACGGGATTCCCGGTCGCATCGATTTGAGAAATCGCGCCTCTGCCGGCGATAATTGCCGCAGAATTTCGGGAAGGCTCGGGTGCGTATTGATCGGCGATTCGGCGTCCATCGCGGTCGTCAGCAGCCGAGTGAACATCTCCCGTAGCTCCTCGTTATCACCGGCGACATACATCCCGACAATTACGTTGCCGTAGAGCTGCGGGTCCGGGGGAGTAAGCCTCGAAACAGGAATACCTCGGCGTGCGATCTCTCGTTCGATGGCAGCACCAAGGTAACTCTCGACGTCTGAGAGCATCCGAAATGCTCCGCGAGCTGGCTTGAGAAACGCCTCCACGATAGCTCCAGCGGTCGACCCGATCGCCTTCGCCGTCGGAGCGGCGAGGTCGTCGTACACCTCTTTTGTTGCCTTGGCGACTTCTCCGGCGCCGGTGATCGCGCTTGCTATCGTTTTTGGATCCATTCCAAGACTTCTCGAGTCATCCTCTTCGTGGAGGAGCAGTTGGATTACGATCTTGTGCAGGCAAACAGGTCGTCAAAAATCAAAAATCACTGAACGCGAGTCGAAACTTCAACCGGGCACGTAAACGTAGGCGGGATACGCCGGCCCATTGCATAATGTCGCCTCCAAGCATGTCCCACTCGGCGCGCTGAACCAATTGCTCGATCGGTGATGCGTTACCGACCATCGTAGCGCTACCCCGAATGGTCGGCTTCCCGCAATGGCCGCGTAGGAAGAAGCTTAACTTGCCGTTGACCGTGCCTGGCATTGAATGAACAACCGATGTCGATACCGCGTGAAACCGCGGCTCCGGTGTGCGGTACCAGCAAGTACGGACTCGATAGGGAAGCGAGATTTTGAGGTAGTCAATTTGGACATTGCCGGGCCCGTGGGCCCACGAGGCATCGCTCTCAGGCAAGAGCCGAATCGGCGTCAGCAAGGGATTTGATGCCTCAGCGAGGCCGTCGAAACGCGCTTCGACGTGTCGAATTACGCATTCGAGCGTGCCCTCGTGCTCTACCTGGCCGCTATCAGTGTCGAACGCCACGGCCGGCGTCTCGACCGTACCGACGTCGATGCAATTTGTGTTGAAGATGTTCGGAGTGTCAGGGACTGACCCGTTCTGTCGCCAGAAGTAGCTGTAGGCATTCCCCACCGAACGGAAGGCGCCTACTAGCGTGAATTGGTCTCCCGACGTGTCGCGATCAACGCGCAGCGTCGCGGTCAGATTCGGAAACAGTTTGCCCGCAAAAGCCTCTCGAACCTGCGTCGCCAGGAATGCCGACTGGCCAAGGAACTCCCAGGAGGCATTCTCAATGTCGCCCCAGACTGCCCGCAACTCCGGAAACGCGAGAAACAGGTATAGCGCGATCGAGATCGCATCACGGGCTGCGCTCAATGCTTCGGAACTCGCCGGTGGGAGCCGACCTGCATGAAGGAAAGCATTCCGTAGATCGCGCACGCGGGTAAGCTGCATGCTGCGCGACTCAATGTCAGACCGAATCGTGGCGGAGTCGGCCTGCCGAAGAATTTCACCGAGCAAATCGTCATACCGATTCCGCGCGATTCCAAACCCGTGAGACAGGCGAATGGCATGAATTGCTGCGTCGATTCCGGCAAGGGAGTCGACCATCAGAGTCGCGATGGACAGACGTCGCCGCTCAAGCTGCCATGCTTCTTGGGTGTGCGGCTCACTGAGCGCCCAATACAACTCTATCGCGCGCTTCAAACGATCTACGCTAAAGCGTGCGAGTGCGGCGATTTCACGATTCTTGTGTGTACGCGGACGGCTGACTGAGCTCATCGCTGCTCTCCGACTGCGCGGCTAAGTATTGCCATGTTGGAGGAGGAGACGGCGGTTGCGGTGGCGGCACCGAAGCGTCTTCGGATCAATAAGGAGGTCATGAAGGCAACGTACCAAACCCGCAACCCGGTCGCGATGGCGACGTCGTTCTCGGGGGAGGCGGGGGGGACCAAGTACAGCAATACCCTCAGCTGTATGACAGAATGCGGTACATGGGACGCCACGTGCGGCGACTGCAGTTGCATCTCGAGCTTCGTCGTCTGTTGCAGCGGGAACTAACAAGCTTTATCACCTACTCTGTATAACAGCCGGACGACGAGGCGCACTGGGCGCTTCGTCCCCTCCGGCGTCGAACATCTCGTTCACGATGTGGCGTCAGTTACGGGCCGCGCCCGTTTTCAGCTTAACGGTCATTACGGTCGTTGCGATTTCCGTCGGCGCGGGCGTCCTGTTCGCCAAGATGACGAGCGATGCGCTCTTCACGCCCTCAGTGCCAAGAGAGTCCGGGCGAGTGCTTCGCGTCTACACAGTTGACGAGACGCGGGCATCGACACCGGCGGG
>DATCXA010000532.1:0-11506 GCA_036566085.1 Propionibacteriaceae bacterium | reverse complement strand
GGTACGTGGCCGCCACTCGATGCCCGGCCTTGGCCAGCCGAGCAGCAATTCCGTGGCCAATTCCTTTGCTGCCGCCGGTCACCAGGACAACGCGCGATGGAGTCACGGAGGTCACGCTATCGAGTGCTCCAGATCGCCGGGGAGCAGGCGTAGGCTGACTTGGTGACAGATCGCGAGGCGGGCGCGAAGACACCCATTACCGCCGAGGCGGGCCGCCGAGGCTCGGCCCCGCTGATCACCGATGCTCGCATGGCGACCAGCGATGAGATGTCCGCCCGGATCCGCCAATACACCATCACCATGAGCATCCGGGCAGCGTGCTTCATCAGCATGGTCTTCGTCCACGGCATCTTCCGCTGGATCCTCTTCGCTGGCGCTGTGATCTTGCCGCTTATCGCGGTCATCGCCGCGAACCAGGTCAACCAGCGTTTTCGTCGCCGCAAGATGACTCACGCCATGCCAACCGAACGCCCAGGACTCACCACCGGTAACGATGATGGGGCAAGTAGCGGCGAGGTGATCGAGGAGGAGGACGTCAGTCAGCGGCGACCCAACGAACGTGTCGCCTAACGGGGTCGATCCGCTTCCCGAGGGGCCTGACGGTAGGGTCTGCTCAGCCCGCGGCTGCCTGCAACCCGCTGTGTACGACCTGCAGTGGAACAATCCGAAAATCCATCCCGCCGACCGTCGTAAACACTGGCTCGCCTGCGATGATCACCGCGAGTCCCTAGCGCAATTTCTTTCCGCTCGCGGGTTCCTGAAAGAGGTACTTCCCCTCTGACGCCGCTATCCGCAACCTACGTGACGTAGGTTGCGGGTCACTCTGCGCAAGTTGCAACGTGTGCAGACCGTCAGCAACCTATGCAGAGCTGCGCCATGTGGAGCCAGCTGCTAGCCGCCAATCGCGGACATAGGGCGATCAGGTTGCAGGAAGCTCGGGTCATTGATGCCATGGCCGGGCTTCTTGCCTGCGACGGCAGCAACCCACAATGCGGCAAGCTCGGCGTCGCTCGCACCGCTGCGCAGCGGAGTACGAAGGTCGGACTCGGTGCGGGCGAATAGGCAATTTCGGATCTGGCCGTCGGCAGTCAGCCGTACTCGGTCACAAGCCCCGCAGAACGGCTGTGTCACCGACGCAATAATGCCGACCGAGTAATCGGTACCGGCCACCCTGAAGAGCTCCGCCGGTGCGCTCCCCCGGGTCAGCGCATCCTTGGGGTCTTCGATCAACTCCACATGCTGGCCAAGCTGCTGCTTGATCTCCGCTGCGGTGATCATCTCGTCGCGCTTCCAGCCGTGTTGCGGATCCAACGGCATCTGCTCGATGAACCGCAGCTGCACCCGCTCCGCCATTGCCCATTGCAGCAGATCGAACGCTTCATGATCATTGACACCACGCAGCAAAACAGTGTTGATCTTGACGGGCTGCAGGCCGGCCTCTCGCGCGGCAGCAATTCCGTCGAGCACATCGGACAGCCGGCGCCTCCGGCTGAGCTTGGCAAAGATCTCCGGATCAAGCGTGTCGAGTGAGACATTGATCCGCCTCAGGCCCGCCGCGGCGAGTTTCTCGGCCCGCGCGGCCAGCCCGATTCCGTTGGTGGTAAGGGCAATCTCTGGTACCGGCGATAGTGCTGCAATATCGGCAACCAGCAGTTCAAGGTTCTTGCGGAGCAACGGTTCCCCACCGGTCAGGCGTACCGTCGTAATGCCAAGCAGCTCGACACCGACTGTGATCAAACGCACAATCTCGTCATCGGTCAAGACATCGGCGCTTGGAAGCCAATCCAATCCCTCCGGCGGCATGCAATACGCGCATCGAAGGTTGCAGCGATCGGTCAGCGATACCCGCAGATCCGTTGCTACTCTGCCGTACGCGTCCGCAAGCACGAGTTGATCACGCTCCGTCGCTTCCGCACGCGCGGAAAACCCGGGTCGTAGCGGTGGGAACGGCAGCAGCGTGGTCATTCCTGGAGTCTAATTTGACCGTCGCTAGGTTTGAGTTGCTCGCCGAGCACCGGCGCTCGCAGCCGCCCAGCTGATGCGCTCAGGATGCGTGTAGACGTTCATCGTCTCGCCGCGGACAAAGCCCACTAGCGTCAGCCCAGCCTCTTCGGCCAACTCAGCCGCCAAGGAGCTCGGCGCGGATACTGCAGCAAGCACCGGGATGCCAGCCAGAACCGCCTTCTGGGTGAGCTCGAAGGACGCCCGTCCCGAGACCGCCAAGATCATCTGACGCAACGGAAGCAGCTGCTCTCGGATGGCCCACCCGAGGACCTTGTCCACAGCATTATGGCGGCCAACGTCCTCTCGAACGCAACGCATCTCCGAGTCCAGACCTAGCAGTCCTGCGGCATGCAGCCCGCCCGTCTGATCGAATGTTCGCTGCTGCTGCCGGAGCAGCATTGGCGCGGCGAGCACCAGCTCAGCAGGGATGCGTACGTGCGGGTCTACCGCATACCGCGATTCGCGCAGCACTTGGTCGATCGTGGTGGTGCCGCAAATGCCACAAGCGCTGGTCGTCACGGTGTTGCGTCGGGCCGCGGGTGCCGGGGTGGATACCAACGGGGCGAGGGTGATGTCCAACACGTTGTAGGTATTGATCCCATCAGGACCAGACCCGGCGCAGTAACGCGCCAGCACAATGTCGGAGCGCTCACTGATGATGCCCTCGCTGTAGAGCAACCCGTGCGCCAAATCGATGTCGTTGCCCGGCGTACGCATGGTGACTACGTACGGCTCACCGTTCAGACGGATCTCCAGCGGCTCCTCGACCGCCAGAGTGTCGCTGCGGCGGATCGTCTCGCTTGGTGCTACCCGCAACACCGTGTGGCGACGGGTTACTCGTCCCATACCATCATCCTGGCATCACCGCACAATCTGCCTCGCCAGGAGCACGTGAACCATGGAACTCAAGCAATGGCTGACCACTTTGTCGGCCGCCCTGCAGACCAACGACGTCACCCTGGACGAAGACGCAGTCCGCATTCTTCTCGACCTGGCCCGCGATTCCGCGCACGAGGTGGAGCGCGTGGCCGCGCCGCTCACGACATTTTTGATTGGCATTGCCGTCGGACGCGGTGCGGCGCTCGGTAGTACTGCCGCGACGGCAACCGCGCTGCTGATGGATCACGAAAGTCCCGGCACGGCTCGCGGGACCGAGGATCGCAGTGCGGACGACGCGTCCGGCTAGCCTGGCTCCGTGCGCCGCTTGTGGCTCCGCTGGACACTCTTGATCGTCTTCGTCGCTGTGCTCGGTGCTGTCTTCGTCACCATGGGTGAGTGGCAGCTCGACCGGTTGGCCCAGCGCAAAGAACGCAACGCAACAACGATCGCCAACGAGCAGAAACCGGTTCAGCCGTACGAAGAAGTGTTCACTCGCCGCATCACCGACGCTGATCAATGGCAACGTATCGAAGCGCGCGGAACGTTCGACGCGGAGCATCAGTTTGTCGTCCGCTATCGCAGCAATCGTGGTGCTGAGGGCTATGAGGTCGTGACGCCGCTGCGTACCGCGACGGGCGCCGTGCTGGTGGATCGCGGATTCATCCCGCTGGAGCGCGGTGCACCGATTCCGACGGCAGCTCCCGCCCCACCGACCGGCGAGGTAACTGTCATAGGGCACGTACGCCGCGATGAGAGGGGGCGGCGGGCTGCTACGACGCCGGTAGGCAATCAGATGCGACTGATCAACTCCAACGCCATCGCGGCCACGCTGCCCTATCCGATCACGTCGGGCTACATCGGCCTATTGACAGTCGAACCTCAGCAGCCGGGCGGCTTTCAGCCAATCCAGCTGCCGGAGCTTTCGGAAGGTCCGCACTTCTGGTACGCGGTGCAATGGTTCATGTTCACCGCAGTCGCTGTGGCGGGCATCGTTGTCTTCATCCGGAGCGATCTGCGGGCTCGACGCGAGGAGCGCGACGAGGCCGCTCAGGCTCAGGTGACGGTGTAAGGAGTCTGATCATGGATCTCGGGCTAACCGATCGTGCCTTCGTAGTTACGGCTGCAAGTAGCGGGCTTGGACGGGCTGCGGCTGAACAGCTGGTCAACGAGGGAGCCCGTGTCGTGCTAGTTGCGCGACGCGCAGAGATGCTGGCTGAAGCCGTGAGCCGGATGGGGCCGGACCGGGCCGTGGCGCTTGCGGCCGACCTGACAGATGCCAATACCGCAGAGACGGCGTGTGCCCTAGCTTTAGACGCCTTCGGCCGGCTGGACGGCGCCCTGATCAGTGTTGGTGGTCCACCGGCCGGAACAGCGCTGGACACCAACGAACAGGAGTGGCGCAGCGCTTTTGAGTCTGTCTTCCTGGCAGCGCTGCGGGTCAGCCGGGCCGTGGTTCACCATGGCACCGCCAGCGATCTGTCCCTTGCCTGGGTGCTGTCGACCTCTGTGAAGACCCCGATGCCTGGCCTGGCCACGTCAAACGGGCTGCGCCCAGGGTTGGCCATGCTCGTCAAGCAGCTCGCCGACGAGCTCGGACCGCAGGGCACCCGGATTATCGGGCTGTTGCCTGGCCGGATCGAGACCGAGCGCGTCCAATACCTTGACTCGCTCAAGGAAGACCCGGCCGCCGCGCGGGCCAGCACCGAAGCTGCGATTCCGTTGCGCCGCTCCGGCCGGCCAGAAGAGTTCGGTAGGGTCGCGGCCTTCGTGCTCTCCCCCGCCGCGTCCTACCTGACTGGCTCGGTGATCTCGGTCGATGGCGGCGCCCAACGCGGAGTTTGATCAAACTGCGTCCGATAGAGCTCTGCATACAGCCCGCCTTCGCGCAGCAATTCCTGATGCCTGCCGCGCTGCACGATCCGTCCCTGATCCACGACAATGATCAAGTCAGCGTTGCGGATCGTCGACAGCCGGTGTGCGATGACGATGCTGGTACGGCCCTCCATGGCAAGATCGAGTGCCTGCTGTACAGCGACTTCGGATTCTGAATCCAGGTGAGCGGTGGCCTCGTCGAGTACCACAATCGGCGGCGCCTTGAGCAGCAGCCGGGCAATGGCAAGTCGCTGTCGCTCTCCACCTGACAACCGATAGCCGCGCTCGCCTACCACCGTGTCCAGGCCGTCGGGCAGGCTCTCGACCAGCGTTCTGAGCTGTGCCGCCTCCAGCGCCTCCCACACCTCAGCGTCGGTGACATCAGGCTTGGCGTACTGCAGATTCGCACGGATTGTGTCGTGGAACATGTGCGCGTCTTGGGTAACGTAACCGACCTTGCGGCGCAGCGAATCTTGCTCAAGTTTCTTGACATCGATGCCGGCCACCGAGACCGTTCCGGACGTGGCGTCATAGAGCCGAGCAACCAGATGCGTGATCGTGGTCTTGCCGCCACCGGATCGGCCGACAAGCGCCACTGTATGACCGGCCGGGACGTCGAAGGTCACGTCATGCAGTACCTCGCCGCTAGGCCGCTGATCAAGTGACGCAATCGACTCCAGGCTTGCCAATGAGACCTCATCAGCGGTCGGATAGCTGAACGAGACATGATCAAAGCTCACCGACGCGGGGCCTTCGACTGTCTCGGCGTTCTCGCTGTCGCGGATCATCGGCACCAGGTCGAGAACTTCGAAGACGCGGTCGAAGCTCACGAGGGCATTCATGACGTCGATGCGCAGGTTGGTGAGTTGGGTCAGTGGCCCGTACAGCTGAGCCAGCAGCCCGGCCAAGGCCGTCAGGGTGCCCACAGTCAGCACGCCGTCAATCGCCAGCGATCCACCCACGCCGTACACCAGGGCTGTGGCAAGCCCTGCGACCAACCCCAAGGAGGTGAACAGGAACCGACCGTTCATGGCGATCTTGACCGAGACATCGCGTACGGCTCCGGCGCGTTCTGCAAACCGGTCGTGCTCCTCCTGAAACCGGCCGAAAAGCTTGATCAGCAGCGCGCCACTGACGCTGAAACGCTCCGTCATGGTTGCGGACATGTCCCCGTTGAGCTGCATCTGTTGACGCGTCAGGTCTGCCAGCTTGCGGCCGACGATCTTGGCGGGGATCAGGAAGATCGGCAACAAGATCAGCGCGGCGAGGGTGAGCTGCCAGCTCAGCACGATCATGGCTGTGAGCACCAATACCAAGCTGATCAAATTGGAAAGTACCGTCGACAGGGTCGAGGTGAATGCTTGCTGGGCACCAATCACATCTGAGTTAAGCCGCGATACCAGCTTTCCAGTCTGCGTTCTGGTAAAGAAGGCAATCGGCATCTGGATCACATGATCGAAAACCTGAGTTCTCATGTCGAAGATCAAGCCTTCGCCGATCCTCGATGAAAACCAGCGCTGAATCACGTTAATGATCGCCTGCAGCACCAACAGCGTGGCAACCGTTACGCTGAGGATGATCACGACCCGCCGATCACCCTGCAAAATGCCCTTGTCAATGATCTCTTTGAAGAGCAGCGGTGGCGTCACGCTGAGAGCCGACATCAGCACGACGGTTGCGACGAACACGGCGATCAGGAACCGGTACGGCCTCGCGAAGCGCAAAATCCGCCAGACCACGCCACGGCTTAGCTCATGCTTGGCAATCTCAGGATCCTGCGACATGCGCCGCATCGTCATGTACATCGACATAGGCTTTCCTCCGGGGCTGGCAACGCTCGGCGGTCCCAGGCTATTCCGAACCGGCGCGTCTCCAAGCAGCACAAAGGCCCGGCCGCAACCGCGCCGGGCCCTTGAAGTAAGTCGCGATCAACGCTTCTTGGCGGGAGCCTTCTTGGTGGTGGCCTTCTTGGCCGTCGTCTTCTTGGCGGCTGACTTCTTCGCAGGAGCCTTGGCAGCCTTGGCCGTCGTCTTCTTGGCAGGAGCCTTTTTAGCCGCCGTCTTCTTCGCGGCAGACTTCGCAGTCGTCTTCTTGGCCGGCGCCTTCTTCGCGGCGGACTTCTTCGCAGGAGCCTTGGCAGCCTTGGCCGGCGTCTTCTTCGCGGGTGACTTCCGGGCAGGACTTGCTGCGCTCCTCTTTGCGGCACTACTCGATGCCGCCTTCTTGGCACCGCGGGTAGCGCCTCCGCGACCGCGCAGCTCGACTCCGGCTTCCTTCAGCACACCATGCACGAACCCGAAGGAGCGACCGGCGTCGTCAGCGATCTTCCGGATGCTCTCGCCTGCGGCGTACCGCCTGGCGTACCGGGAAGCAAGCTCTGTCCGCTGCGTCCCGGTGATGCGTGAACCTTTAGCCAATGCCTTGGCCACTGCGCCTCCCTTGTCTTGAGGTCATCGCGGTTGGGCGACGACGTTGCCAGACCAATGTTTTCAGACCAGTGATCGACACTTCAAGATCAATGATCACCCATTTCTAGCACGTTTCGGAGGTGTTTGGGCGTTTTCTGGCTGATCAATTGATGTTAGAGGCTGATCAGCTCAATAGCGGCCAGTTGATCTCCAGTGTCAAGACCTGATCATGGGACATGTGTGATCAGGCCAATGCAACTAGATCTGCATACTCCGGACTCCAAAGATCTTCCACGCCGTCCGGCAGGAGCAGCACTCGATCAGGATCCAGCGCGTTCACCGCTCCCTCGTCGTGGGTGACCAAAACCACTGCACCGGAGTAACGCTTGATCGCGGAGAGCACCTCGGTACGCGACGCGGGATCAAGATTGTTGGTGGGCTCGTCGAGCAGTAACACATTCGCACTGGAACACACCAGCATCGCCAACGCCAGCCTGGTCTTTTCACCACCGGATAACACAGCCGCCGGCTTGTCCACATCCTCACCGGAGAAAAGGAATGAGCCGAGCACTTTTCGGACATCGGTATCACCAAGGTGCGGTGCGGCGGTCTTCATATTTGCCAGCACCGACCGGCCCACATCCAAAGTCTCGTGCTCTTGGGCGTAATAGCCGATGCGCAGACCATGACCAATGACGACCTGACCGGTATCGGGCTCATCCAAGCCGGCCAGAATGCGCAGCAATGTGGTTTTGCCTGCTCCGTTGAGCCCCAGCACCACGACGTGGCTGCCTTTGTCGATAGCGAGATCAACATCGGTGAACACCTCGAGAGATCCGAAGCTCTTGCTGAGGTCAGTCGCCGTCAGTGGCGTCTTGCCGCAAGGCGCCGGGTCTGGAAACTTGATCTTGGCAACTCGATCCCGAGCCCGCTCCCCGTCCGTCTCGGACAGCAGACGCTCCGCCCGCCTGACCATGTTGTGGGCTGCCATGGCCTTGGTTGCCTTGGCACGCATCTTGTCCGCCTGGCTGAAGAGTCGATCTGCTTTGCGTTCGGCGTTCAGCCGCTCCCGCCGCCTGCGTTTCTCGTCGGTTTCACGCTGCTGCAAATAGCGCTTCCAGCCCATTGCATAGATGTCGAGCTCCGCGCGATTCGCGTCGAGATGGAACACCTTGGTCACGCATCGCTCCAGCAGGCCTACATCGTGGGTGATCACCAGTAACCCGCCCGAATGGCCGGACAGGAAGTCCCGCAGCCAGACAATCGAATCTGCGTCGAGGTGGTTAGTCGGCTCGTCCAGCAGCAAGGTCTCGGCTCCGGAGAACAAGATCCTGGCCAGCTCAACCCGTCGCCGCTGACCGCCGGACAGTGTGCCGATCGGCTGATGGAGGATCCGCTCGGGCAATCCGAGATTGCTTGCGATCCGTGCTGCCTCGGACTCGGCGGCATAGCCACCGGCAGCCGCAAGCTCGGCCTCAGCTCGACCGTAGGCAGCCATCGCCTTGTCTCGAACCTCAGTTGAGTCATCACCCATTGCTAGCTCGGCGCGGCGTAATCGATCAACGACTGCATCCAGACCTCGGGCCGCCAGGATGCGGTTCTTGGCAAGCACATCGAGATCACCAGTCCGTGGATCCTGCGGCAGATAACCGAGCCTGCCAGTTCGCGTAATGGTTCCGCTGGCAGGCTGTGCCTCGCCGGACAAGATCCTGGTCAGCGTGGTTTTGCCTGCACCATTACGCCCGACCAAGCCGATCTTGTCGCCCGGCGCCACCTGGAAAGAGGCATGCTCAAGGAGGAGATGCGCACCAGCGCGTACCTCCACATCCCTCGCGATCAGCATCGGACTCACTCTTTCGTACCTGACGTTTGGCGACCAAAGACCGCTTTCCTTCAGCGTCAAAAGGACTTTGGTGATTCCCGGGTTTCAAGATCCACACTCGACCACATCGCGTTCAGGATGTGGCGACGGGAGAGAACGCAATATCCGTACGTTGAAGTTGTCGGCATAGACGAATACTCCGGCTTGGCGAATGGTCGGCCAGCGTTTGAACACGGTCTGCAAGGCGATGCGACCTTCGAGCCGGGCCAGCGGCGCTCCGAGGCAGTAATGGATTCCATGTCCGAGCGCGACGTTTTGTCGGTTTGGGCGGTCGAAAATGAAGCGTTTGGACTCTGGGAACGCTTCGGGGTCTCGATTCGCGGCGGCAAGTATCAGCAGCAGCGCATCGCCCGCCCGGATGGTCGGTGAAGACCAGGCTGGACTTCACGGAGGTGTACATATCAGCCAGCAGGTCTGATGATCCGTTCGCGAAGTCGGCGGCAGGAGGCGGCATAGTTGAAGACAGCCGCGAATCGCCTAAGGCCCAGCGCCTGTGCAGACTGGGGTTCGAACTGAGGAGAGGGAGATGGCGCGGAAGTTCTCCGACCACCATCACTTCTGGAGCGGCGCCTGTTCGACTGGCTCGAGGAGACTCCCCGACCGCCGAAACATGATCAATCCTCCGACCCCCGGTCAGAAACCTACGTAGACCTAGGTTTCGGTCGGTCTGCATAGGTTGCAACCTGTGCAGACCGCATGCAACCTACGTGAACGTAGGTTGCTGCACTCAGTCGCGACAGCAGGGGATGATCACCGACGACGGTCGCTACCAACCGCACTCGATCGCCAGTCTGAGCGCCCCTCCGCAAAAGGTTCGGGTAGGCGTACGGGCGGGCGTAGCAAACCTAAGATGCTTGAATCCCAACTAGGCAAGGACTTGCCTCGACGGACAGAGCCCACCACCACGTTTGCCTAGCCCGCCCGTATGCCTCGCCGAACCGGACCAGCGCGAAAAGCGCTCAGACGTTGAAGCCGAGAGCGCGCAGTTGGTCCCGACCGTCGTCGGTGATCATCTCCATGCCCCACGGGGGCATCCAGACCCAGTTGATCACCCACCGATCGACTAAGCCCTCGAGGGCGGATTGGGTCTGATCCTCGATCACATCGGTCAGCGGGCAAGCAGCCGAAGTGAGCGTCATGTCGATGGTCAAGGATTCGTCGTCCTCGAGGTGCAATCCGTAGACCAGCCCGAGATCGACCACATTGATGCCAAGCTCAGGATCGACAACGTCCTTGAGCGCCTCTTCAATTTCCTCTAGCAGCGCCTGATCATCGTTCTGCGGCTGCTCGCCAAGACCAACCTCGGGAAGATCATCGGCGACCAGATCGGACGGCCGACTCTCCCGGTCTCCAGGATCGGTCGAAAGGTCCCCGTAGCTGCGAGTGTCGGTCATTGCTCCATCTCCTTAACTGCTTACAGTCTGCGCTCGCATGACTGCGTCCCTGAAGGCTGACCAGCCAATCAAGGCGCACTTCACGCGCGCCGGGAACTTCGCCACGCCAGCAAACGCGACGCCGTCCTCGAGCCGCTCTTCATCGGGCTCGATCTGACCTTTGCCCTGCATCATGGTCAAGAATTCCTCGTACAGATCGAGATCGTGGGTTATGTCGTTGCCAATCACCAGGTCCGTCATGACGGAGGTCGATGCCTGGGAGATCGAACAACCCACCGCCTCATAAGACACATCCGCGACGGTGTCGCCATCGAGGTGTACGCGGAGCCGCACCTCGTCTCCGCAGGTGGGATTGACGTGGTGGACCTCGGTGTCGTACGGCTCTCGCAGCCCGCTGTGATGTTTGCTGCGATAGTGATCAAGAATGATCTCCTGGTAGAGGTCCTCGACCTTCATCGCAGCCCTCCGAAGAAATCGATGGTGTAGTCCAAGCCTTCGATCAACGCATCGATCTCCGCATACGTCGTGTAGAGGTAGAACGAAGCGCGGGTCGAGGATTGCACCCCGAAACGTTCATGGAGCGGCCGTGCGCAATGATGCCCGGCCCGTACCGCGATACCCCGCGAATCGAGGAGCTGGCTGACATCATGCGGATGGATCTGCTGGCCATCCGGACTTGCCAACGTGAACGACACGGCGCCGCCGCGATCCACCGGCTCGTCGGGTCCAAGAATGCTGAGACCGGGCAACTCACGCAGTCCTCGCAACGCATACGCAGTGATGTCACGCTCGTGCGCGTTGATTTGATCCATCCCGATAGCCGCCAGGTACTGCGCTGCAGCAGCCAGGCCGACCGCCTGAGCAATCGGCGGAGTGCCCGCCTCGAACCGATGCGGCGGCGGCGCGTACGTCGAACCCTGCATGGTGACGATCTCGATCATTTCTCCACCACCCAGGAAGGGCGGCAGCGCTGCCAAGATCTCGTAGCGTCCCCAGAGCACGCCGATGCCAGTGGGACCGACCATCTTGTGTCCTGTGAAGGCAACCAAGTCGGCACCCAGGGCAGC
>DATCXA010000531.1:0-3379 GCA_036566085.1 Propionibacteriaceae bacterium | reverse complement strand
TCTGGTTTGGGACAACGCTGGCCGGCTACCGTGCGATCCGACAGCGCCGCTTCGCCGATCACCGCCAGTGGATGCTGCGCAGCGTCGCGTTGGCATACTCCATCGTGGCCTTCAGACTCTGGATGTTTTATCGCCTTCGCTGTGTTAATCCCAGGGATTTATACCGGTGCCGAAGTCGACCCAGTTGCCTTGGATCAGGCGATCGGAGCAACGAGCTGGTTCAGTTGGGTGGTCAATCTGTTGCTCATCGAAAGGTGGCTGCATCGAGGAATCCGTCGGGATCAGCGGAGGTCAAGTCGCATCACGACGCGCGGAAACCCACCAGAGACCGCCCTGGTCTCAGCGGCCTTGGTGAAACCGGCTTCCTCAAAGAGCTTGCGCGTGCCCACATAAGCCATGGTGAGGTCGACCTTCTGGCCCCTGTTATCCACGGGATAGCCCTCGACCGCGGGGGCACCCGCTGAGCGAGCGTACGCCACTGCGCCGTCGAGCAGGGCGTGTGAGATGCCCTTGCCGCGGTGCCCGGGGCGGACTCGGATACACCACACCGACCAGACCGGCAAATGATCGATCTGGGGAATCTTGGTAGACCGAGCGAACGGTAGCTCGGATTTCGGCGCGACGGCTGCCCACCCGACAACCTCGTGATCTTCGTAGGCAAGGACGCCGGGTGCGACCGGGCGGCTGCAGAGCTCCTTCACGTAGACACCGCGAGCCGGGCCGACTAGCTCGCGGTTCGTCTTAGAGTCGAGCCGGTGGCTCAGGCACCAGCACACCGAGGAATCAGGGTTCTTAGGCCCAAGCATGGTTGCGACGTCCTCGAACCGCGCAATCGAGGCGGGTCTGACCTGAATGCTCATCTATACAACGCTAACTCTCTCGGCCTAGGTGGTGGCAGAGATCGAGAGCGATGATCATGGATTCGGCGCGCCGGCCGGAGGTGTGTAGTCCATGATCATTTTGCCCTCTGCCGGCCGCTCAGGAGCTGATTCCCCCAATAGGTTCAAGATCATCGTCAGCAGCCGGCCAGAAAGCACCGGCGGGTTTCGTTGCTGCGGTGACCAGGCTTAGTTACGGTGGGCAACAGATGCGGAAGCGTGCTCGCCGACCGCGTCATGCGGAATGAGAGGACAACACTGGTGGAAAACCAGTTCCGCTTTGGGGTATTTCTGAGGCCGGACCCCAAGACGTGTGCGGCGGTAACTCAAATCACCGGCCAGTTGCGAGCCCAGTATGGATTGATCTCGGCAGGCGCGTTTCCCCCGCACGTCACTCTTGCCGGCAGCTTGCCGGTCGTTGTGCCGCTGGCCGAGTTGATACAGCTCATCGGTTTCGTGCTGCGCCGCAGACCTGCGTTTGCGGTGCAGAATCTTGGAATACGGCGGCTTGGAGATGCCGCGCTCGCCTATGACGTCTCAGCGCTAGACGGCGCCCCGAACCGGCGACTTAATGATCTTGCTGGAGCGGTGGATTCTGTGGTGCGGCCGCTGCTCGGTCCTAGCGGCAGTCTGCCTCCCGATCTTTACGAGCCCGATCGCTGGATGCCCCACATCTCCTTGGTCGCGCATGAGTTGCGTATCCGGGCCGACCTGCGCGAGGAGGTTGAGGATTACGTGAACGGTCTGGGTATCTTCCCGCCGGCCTCGTTCACCGCCGACACGGTCACGCTGTATCGCTTTGCGCACAACACCTGGACCGGCAGCTGGTGGCGGGACATGCGCTGGGAGCATGTTCGCAGCTGGCGCCTTGCCTCGTAGTGGTCAGCGATCGCTCATAGGGACAAAGTCCCTGGTCCGCATGCCGGTATAGATCTGCTTCGGCCGCGCGATCTTCTGCTCCTTGTCCTGCACGAGCTCCGACCATTGGGCAAGCCAACCCGGCGTACGTCCGATGGCAAACAACACGGTGAACATCTCCGCCGGAAACTGCAGCGCCTCATAGATCAGGCCGGAATAGAAGTCGACGTTGGGATAAAGCTTGCGCTTGATGAAGTACTCGTCCTCTAACGCGATCTTTTCGAGCTCCTGGGCGATCTTGAGCAGCGGATTGACACCGGTCACCTCAAAGACGTCGTCACAGGCCTTCTTGATGATCTTTGCCCGCGGGTCGTAGTTCTTGTAGACCCGGTGGCCGAAGCCCATCAGCTTCTCCTTGCCCTCCTTTACTCCGGCAATGAAGTCCGGAATGTCGTCGGTCGTACCGATCCGCTTCAACATCGCGAGCACAGCCTCATTGGCGCCACCGTGCAATGGACCGTAGAGCGCAGCAACACCGGCGGCCACGGCAGAGTAAGGATCGACCTGCGACGAGCCGACGGACCGCACCGCATTGGTGGAGCAATTCTGTTCATGATCAGCGTGCAGGATGAACAGCACCTCCAGTGCGTGCACCAAGCGCTCGTCGGCTACGTACGTCGGCTCACTCATCTTGAACAACATGGCCAAGAAGTTGGCTGTATAAGACAATCTGTTGTCTGGGTAGACGTACGGCTTCCCAAGCTGATGCCGGTAAGCGAACGCCCCCAGCGTTGGCATCTTGGCGATCAACCGGGTGATCTGCAGCATGCGATTCTCGGGGTTCCCGATCTTGCTTGCCTCTGGATAGAACGTTGACAGTGCGCTGACAGTGGCCATCAGCATCCCCATGGGATGCGCGTTGTAGCGAAAGCCTTCGATGAATTGCTTGAGGTTCTCGTGGACAAATGTGTGGTAGGTGATGCTGTGCACCCAATCGTCAAGCTGAGCCTGAGTCGGCAGTTCACCGTGCAAGAGAAGGTAGGCGACCTCTAGGAACGTCGAGTGCTCGGCGAGTTGCTCGATGGGATATCCGCGATACTCGAGGATGCCCTCGTCCCCGTCGATGTAGGTAATCGCGCTGCGGCAAGAAGCAGTGTTCACGAATCCTGGGTCATAGCTCGCCAGCCCCGGTCCGCCGTTAACCGTGATCTCCCGAAGGTCGGTGGTGCGGATCGTCCCGTCCGTAATCGCGATTTCGTACTCTTTGCCGGTTCGGTTGTCGCGAATGCTCAGGGAATCCGCCTTTGGGGGCTCAACCGTAGGCGTATCCGTCATGCGCACAACCTACGCGGGGTCTGTGAGACTGAATAGTCGGTAGCCATATGATTTGGGCCACTGGTGACAGTGGGGTCGGAGTAGCAACCCGCGAGCACAGCACTACATTCGCCGGATGGATACGAAGCTGATGCTCCACGGTTATCTCGACAAACAACGCCGGGCGTTGTTAGCGAAGTTGGACGGCATCGACGAGCGTGACGTGCGATGGCCAATGACGCCGAGCGGCACAAATCTGCTCGGGCTCGTCAAGCATGTGGCCAGCAATGAACTGGGTTATTTCGGCGAGGTGTTCGACCGGCCGTTAA
>DATCXA010000513.1:0-6582 GCA_036566085.1 Propionibacteriaceae bacterium | reverse complement strand
GATCAACGGATAACCCACCCGTTCGGCTGCTTCCCAGACACCAGCGACGGTGGTGGCGCTGGCATGCCACGGAGTACGGATCCCGGCAGCGTCGATCTTTTGTTTCATGCGTTCCTTGTCACGGAACGGCACGGTCTCCTCGATGGTCAAGCCGGGCAGTCCGAACGATTCCCGGATCCGCGCCGCAAGGATCATGTATGGCTCCCACAAGCACTCGATCTGGTCGATCGAAACGTGCTGGGCAAGACCGTGGAGGGCTCCGAGTACAGCGGGCTCGTCCGTGAAAGTCACCTGTTCGTAGTGCGCCAGGGCGTCCCGCGCGACGTCGGGCAGCGCCGACGGCGGCTGGTCACCGAGGCCAATAACGGTCGCGCCCACGGCTGCCAGCGCGCGGGTGAAGTAGGCCATCTCGGCCGGATATCCAGGCGAGATCATCACAACGTTCACAACGCCTCCACGAGCTCGACGCGGATCAGGCTGATGATGCGCTGCAAGGCGTCCCGGACAACATCGGTGTCGGGATCTCGGACGATGACGTATCCCTCACCTTCATAACCTGACGAGGCTGGTTGCCCTGGTTCAGGGAGTCGGGCCTCTACGACGAGGTGCCCGATCTCGCGCTGCAGCTCCTCAATTCCGTGGACGGCTCTCACCCGGCCACGGCCTTGGCCCCGCAGGTACGCGGTCCCGGCGGCGTAGCGGCGTTCGGGCGGATCGAAAGTGCCGAGGATGACCAGTTCCGCCCACACCCGGTAGAAGTCGACGTCATGCACGTAGCCCAGCATCGAGCTGATCTGCGCACCCGGCGGTCGCGCCGCGACCTCCGATACAGCAACCGAGCCGTCTGGGCGGCGAAACCACTCCATGTGGGTAAGGGCATCGCGTACGCCGAGCGCCTGGAGGGCGGCCGGGCCGATCTCCCAAATGCCGTCGTAGCGCGGATCGTCGAGCTCCCGCGGGAGCACCACGGTCCACTGAATCCACGGTTGCCGAAGGACTTCCAGCGGGGTCGGCTGGTAGTCCGCGATTGAGGAGAACACGGTTTGGCCGGCTACCGTCACGCTGTCGAAGGTGTGTTCGTCCCCGACCAGGAACTCCTCGAGCAATCCCGGCGCATCCGCATGGGGAGGAACACCCTGCAGCCACCCGTGAAGCGCCGACACGTCATCCAGCCGATACGTCGCCTGGGCCCCGGCGCCAGCTGGGGGCTTCGCCACCAGCGGGAATCCAACTGCTTCGGCGAAAGCCCACGCCTCGCCCGCGTGCGTCACGAGCTGGTGGCGGGCACAAGGCACTCCAGCCGCCCGAAGCACTGTCTTCATACGGGACTTGTCGCGTACGTTGAGCGCCGTCTGGACATCCATGCCGTCAAGGCCGAGAACTTCACGGGCGTACGCCATCGGCACCTGCAACTGCTCGAGTGCTCCGACCAGGCGTTCCACGGGGCCGACCTGCTGACTGAGACCGTGTACCGCAGCAATCAACTGCTGAGGATCGAGTGCATCATCGACCCGCCAATGACCGGCGAGGTGCTCCTTCAGTTCCTGCGACAGTCGGTCAGCCGGCTCCGTCGTGATCACGGCCAGGCTTACCTCAGGCAGCTTGGCGGCAGTGAGAACGAAGCGCGCGGTTGCGGGAAGCAGGAAGGGTGCGACGAAGGCGGCGACGACCATGGCCAGGACGCTACTCGGTAGCATGCCCAGCGTGAACGTCGTGTTCGTCGAACCGTCTTTCCCGCCTACCCAACGCAATTTTGTACGTGGGCTTGCCGAGGTCGGCGCAACGGTCATCGGGATCGGTGAGTCATCCACCGACGCCCTCGACGAACAACTGAAGAGCTGGATGACGCACTACCACCAAGTGCCCTCAGTCGTCGATGTGGGAGTCATGACCGACACCGTCCGGTGGATTCAGGACAAGGTGTGGGTCGACCGGCTGGAAGCAACCATCGAGGCCCATACGATGACGGCTGCGCAGGTGCGGGAGAACTGCACGATTCCCGGCACATCGGTGCGGACTGCCTGGCTGTGTCGCGACAAGCCGTCGATGAAAGAGGCATTGCGTGCGGCTGGGGTACCGACTGCCGCCTCCACAGCGGCGCACAACGCAGCGGAGGTGTACGAGTTCGCCGATGCGATCGGCTATCCACTCATCCTCAAGCCACGTACCGGGGCCGGTGCCCTCGACACCACACGCGTTGACAACAAGGCCGAATTGGAAGCGGCCCTGGGCTGGTTTGGCGGGCGAGGCGTCGAGTCCATCGCCGTTGAGGAGTTTGTTGAGGGCCACGAGGGTTTCTACGACACGGTCTGCGTCAACGGGTATGTCTCGCTGGATTTCGTCTCCCACTACTACCCGAACGTGCTCGACGCGATGCGTGCGCGTTGGATTTCCCCACAGTTCATTGCCACCAATCGCGTCGACTCGGTTGCGGACTATCAGCAGCTCCGCGAGCTGGGCGTTCGGGTCAACGAGGCACTTGGCATTGGGACTACCGCGACCCATATGGAATGGTTCTTCGGTCCAAAGGGCTTGCGGTTCTCCGAAATCGGCTGCCGCCCGCCGGGGGTGGGGGCCTGGGATCTCTACTCGGTCGGCAATGACTTCGACTTGTATCGCGAGTGGGCCAACGCGATCGTGCACGACCACATCGCTGCCCGCCCGTCCCGGCGCTACGCCACCGGGATCGTGGCACTTCGGCCCGACCATGACGGTCACATCACCGGATACTCTGGCGTCGAGGAGATCCAGGCTCGGTCCGGCGAATGGGTCATCGATGCACACCTGCCTCCGCCGGGTACCCCGACACAGCAGGTCGAGGCTGGGTACATGGCCAATGCCTACGTCCGCATGCGTCATCCTGACTACGACGTGCTGCGGGGCCTGCTCGATGATGTCGGCCGCACCGTTCACGTGTATGCACAGTGAGTAGCGCCTCCGGGCCTTCGTCGCCTTTAGGGCGCAGCCATCATTGGTCTGCGGGAGGGGGCACGAGCCGCCTCGCCATCAACCAATTTCAGCAACAAGGCTTGGTGGATGAAGCGAGAGTGGACGACTTCCTGGCAGATCAACAAGTCCCGGTCGTCGAAGGCCGCCACTGCACATTTCTCTTTCGCGGTCAGGCCGACGAGGTCTACCTCACCCAACGAATCGTCGGCCTACCGAGTCGACTGCCGATGCGGAGAGTCGATGCAACCACGCTGTGGTACGTCGTCCTCAAGGTGCCGCAAAGATCGCGGATCAATTACCAGATCGAGGTCGTACGCGGTGGGTACGTTGAGCGCTTCAATGATCCTTTGAATCCAAAGCTCTCGCACAGCCCTTTCGGGGCTATGTCGGTCTGCTTTTCGTTCGGCTATATAACACCGGACTGGACCTTCCCGGACCCAGATGGTCCTGCGGGTGAGCTAACCGAATTCATCATGAATAGCGCAGCCCTGCAGCGCGACTGTCAGGTTACGTTGTACTTGCCGGCTGGCTTCCGTCGCACAGCTTCATATCCGTTATTGGTATTACACGATGGCGGCGACTTCTTGCAGTACTCCGCGGCCAAGGTCGTACTCGACAACCTCATTCAACGCGGCGATATCGTCCCAGTCGTCGCCGCTTTCTTGCACCCGAAGGATCGACTTGTCGAGTACGCGAATTCGGCAGCGCATTCCCGCTTTCTTACAGAGGAACTGTTGCCGCACCTGCAGACGGAGTTTCCGTTGGCACGTAACCGGTCCGGTCGCATTCTGCTTGGTGCCAGTTTTGGCGCGATCGCTGCACTATCGACGGCGTGCTCCTCGCCCCACACGTACGGATCACTGGTCCTCATGTCTGGGTCTTTTGTATTCGCTGATGCCGGAACCGACCACGGCGGCGGACCGGCGTTTGATCCGGTCGTGCAGTTTGTCAACCGCTACCGCGATCGACCCCGCCGTGTCGCGGAACGACTTTTCGTCAGTTGTGGTTTATATGAGCCGCTGATCATTCCGAACCGATCCATCGTGCCGATCTTCGAATCCGCGGGCATGCAGGTGCGCTATGTCGAGGCCAGGGACGGTCACACTTGGGAGAATTGGCGTGACCGGCTGCGCGACGCCCTGACATGGGTCCTTCCTGGCGGGTCCGCCTAAGGCTGGCACAGACCACCCGATGCTCGGTACAGTCCGAAGCGACCGGAGGTGAGGCAGATGGCCGAGGCAGTCGGGAGCAAGAAACCAGGTCTGTTTGCGACGCGGGACGTCTCATCGTTGCTCACAGAAACCCACGAGACGGGTCATGAGCTCAAGCGCGCGGTCAACTCCTGGCAGCTCACCGCGATGGGTGTCGGAGCCATCATCGGAACCGGCATCTTCGTCGTCATCGGAGAAGGCGCGGCAATCGCAGGCCCTGCAGTCATTTTGTCATTCGCACTTGCCGCGGTGGCGTGCGTGTTTTCCGCGCTGTCGTACGCAGAGCTGGCGTCCTCTATCCCGGTGTCCGGCAGTGCGTACACCTACACCTACGCAACGCTCGGCGAAATCGTGGCGTGGATCATCGGCTGGGACTTGATCTTGGAGTATGGCGTGTCGGTCGCGGCGGTTGCGGTCGGCTGGGGCGGCAACCTCAACGAGTTCCTCCAGAACGCCTTTGGCTACGCGCTGCCGGATGCGATATCGAAGTCTCCATCAGATGGTGGCGTGTTCAACCTGCCATCGGTGATCATCACCCTAGTTATCATGTGGCTGCTGGTGCGCGGAGTTCGGGAAAGCGCTCAGGCGAACTTGGTCATGGTGATCATCAAGATCGTCGTGCTGGTCTTCTTCATCGTCGCTGCCGTAACTGCGATCAACACGGCCAACTTCAGACCGTTTGCGCCAGCAGGCTGGGATGGTGTCGTAAGCGCCGCGGCAGTGATCTTCTTTGCCTACATAGGCTTCGACGCCGTATCGACTGGCAGCGAGGAGGCGCAGAACCCGAAGAAAGATCTGCCACTGGCCATTATCGGTTCGCTGATCATCGCGACCGTGTTCTACATCCTCGTCTCGATTGGTGCGATCGGTCTGCTACCTGCAGCCCAGCTAGCCGAAAGTGATGCACCGCTCGCTCACGCGCTTGATGTGGGCGCGGGCCTCAGCTGGGCGGCCGCAATTCTCGCGCTCGGGGCAATCGTCGCGATCACGAGCGTGATGCTCGTCATCTTCTATGGGCAGACACGTATCTTCTTCGCCATGTGCCGCGACGGGCTGCTGCCGGAGCGGCTCGCCGATGTACACCCGCGGTATGGCACACCAGCCAAGCTCACCATCGGCCTCGGTATCTTGATCGCCATTCTCGCCGCCCTCGTCCCGCTCAACGAGATCGTCAAGCTGGTGAATATCGGCACGCTGTTTGCGTTCGTACTCGTCAACGTCGGGGTAATCGTGCTGCGCTACACGAGGCCAGATATGCCTCGACCGTTCCGCGTCCCGCTGTCTCCGGTACTGCCCATCCTCGGGATCGCCTTCGCGGTCTATCTGATGACTGACCTACCGCTTTCGACGTGGATACGGTTCGTGATCTGGCTCGCCATCGGCATGCTCATCTATGCGTTCTACGGCTACCGCAATTCCCGGGTCCGTCGAGCACACGGCCAGTACGGCATCCTTCCTTCCGAAGATCATCCGCACCTGCCGGGGCACTAGTGAACAGCTTCGACGGGCCGCTTGTCATCGGGTACGACGGCGCGCCCGGCGGAGCCGATGCGCTGGCCCTGGGTCTCGGGTGGGCTCGGCAGTTGAGTGTGCGTGCCGTAATCGTCACCGTCTATCCGGGCCCAGCGCCGATCGGCCCTGGCCGTGTCGACGTCGAGTGGGTCGCAGACCGGAGGCGAGACGCCGAGCGGCTGCTCGACGAAGCGCAAACAGTCAGCTCGCTAGCGGCGTCGGTTGAGTTCAGAGCCGTTGGTTCCGGCTCTGCCTCACACGGCCTGCACGATGTCGCTGAGGAACTGGGCGCATCACTGATTGTGCTTGGCTCGCAGGCCGAGCGGCGGCTGCTTGCGACATCGACCGGTGAACGCGTCATTGCAGGCGCACCATGCCCGGTCGCGATGCCGCCTCGCGGCTGGCGCGATCGAGCGTCACACGACCTCGGTAGAATCGTTGTTGCCTTTGTGCCCACTCCCGACGGACGGGAGGCGCTACGTGTCGCGGCGATGCTCGCCCTCCGCGTCGGTGCTCGTCTACATGTGGTCACGGTTGTAGCCGGCCCCGCTGAAGTGATGTCGTACCGCATTGGTGAAGACGTCGACCGCATGTACGTTTCCGCCGCCAAAGAGACATTCGAGCAGAGTATTGAGCAGGCTATTTCTGAGTTGGCGTCGGACGTTGAGGCCGTTGGCGAAGTCGTTGTTGGCGACGATCCGGTGGAGACGCTCGGCGGCGTGGCCAACAGCTCGTTTGACGCACTATTCATGGGATCGCGGGCGTATGGGCCGGTGCGGCGCGTGCTGCTCGGCGGTGTCGCATCTCGGCTGCTGCGCCGAGTCGACATACCCGCTGTCATCGTGCCACGCGCCGGTTAGCAGACGGGCCAAGCTGTGGATCGGCGCCGCAGCAGGCTGAGAGCGGCGGC
>DATCXA010000512.1:0-3741 GCA_036566085.1 Propionibacteriaceae bacterium | reverse complement strand
GCTGTACGAGCCATTCAGCGACTGGATGGCCGCGCAGTAATTCTTCTTGACGCGCCGTGCCGATGACCAAGAGACGTTTTCTCGGGTCGAAGCGCAGCAGGAAATGCAGCCATTGCAGTGTTTCCTCATCACACCACTGCAAATCGTCAATCAGTAAAAGCAATGGCTGCGGCGCCGCGAGCACAGCGCGAGCCAGTGCCTCGAAGAAGCGTTGCCGGTGACCGAACTCGGTCATCGGCTCTGCATGTGGCAAGTTCGGCCGCTCGGCCAGCAGCTCCGGCAGCAGGCGCGCAACCTCGGTCAGCCAGACGTCGGCCAGCCGACCTAAAGTTTGGCGAATGTCGTCGCTGCGCAGCCATTCGGTCACGGGGGCGAGAGCTAGCCGGCCTTCGGCGCCATAGGAACGGGTCCTAGCGGTCGCAATGCCTTGCTGGTCTGCCCACGTCAGAAGTTCCTCTGCTAAGTGGGTTTTGCCGATGCCGGCCTCGCCGGTGATCAAGAACAGATGTGAGTCACCGGCGCTTGCCCGCTGCCAGGATGACCACAGTCGTTCCCATTCCGGCTGTCGCCCCACGAGAGATTGCGTGTCCGGGGGCTGCTCTCCGCCCGGGAGCTGAGCATCAAGCAGTGGTTTGCCGCTGGTCAGCAGCCGCCGATAGAGGGCCTTGGTCTGAGGCTCGGGTTCGGCGGCGTATGTCTCCTCGAGCACATCGCGTAACCGTTCATACGCTTCAATCGCCTCCCAGCGTCGACCGAGGCCAGCGAGGACAACGATCAGCACTCGTTGCAGGTGTTCGTCGAGGGGACGGGTGGACGCCAGGGGTTGAATGACAGCGAGGGCAGTCTGGTGTTCGCCTTCTTGAGAGAGCCTTGCTCCGAGCAGGGTTGCCACGGCAGCGTAGGTTTCGCCGAGTCGTTCCCGATCCTCGAAGGTCCAGTCGGCGTACTGGTCTTCTGGCAAGAGCGGGCCGGTCCATAACTGATGTGCATGTCGGAGTGCGCCGATATCGCCGCTCCTCCGAGCAGCGGTCGCGGCTTGCTCGAAGACATCGACGTCGACAGTGAGTCGGCCGGTGGGGCACAGCACCACGACGCCGTCAACGAACGCGATGAGCGTAGGGCCGATCTTGCGACGGAGGTGGTGCAGCGTCTGATGCAGATTGTTGGTCGCCGCTTCCGGGTCGGCATCCGGCCAGAGCCTTTCGGCTACCACATCCCGGTGCAGCCGATGCCTCGGGGCTAGGCCGAGCAGCTTCACCAGGGTTTTGGCCTTACGCAGACGCCATGGATCTGGTACCGGTTGCCCGGCGATCGCCAGAGAAAAGCCACCCAGCAATGAGACCTGAACGTCTGTTGCAGAGGCGGTCTCTCCCACCGCCGCATTTTCCCGCGTCTCAGCGAAAACGAGAAGCGTTTATGGATGAGCGCGTACGCACCAGGCTGCAGCCTTGATCTCGAACGGCGGCGTCAGCAGCTGTCGGCATCGGTCGCGCAGCTGGACGAGGTGATAGGAATCCAGGCCAGCGACATAAGCGCCCGCCGGACCGACGCCGCGGGTGTACGGCTCCCACCAGTCCTCAAAACTCTTGAAGGGTACTGTGACGCTCAGCTTGGAGGGCTCGATCTGTTGTAGGCCCGCCTGCTCATATAGCTGTGCCAGATGACCCTCGCGGGCGCCGGCAAGGCGAGCCTCGTCTGGTGCGCTCGCATCGACGTCGTGTACGGCCGCCCAGAACGTCGACAACGGACCAGCGCCACCCGCGTGGTCCCAGACGCAAGCTGTCACCCATCCCTTTGGTCTCGTGACCCGAGCCATCTCCCGCAGTCCGGCCACCGGGTCGGTCATGAAGTGCACAACCAACTGGGCGAGGCTGCTATCGAACCAGCTGTCGGGGAACGGTAAGTGTTCGGCCACGCCAACCCGTAGGTCGACCTGCGGAAGTCGCTCTCCAACGGCGGCGACGAAGGAAGGCGCAGGGTCAATAGCGAACACCGACCCAGGGTCAACCCGTTTAACCACCTCGGCGGTCAAAGCGCCAGGACCGCAACCAACATCCAGCACCCGTTGCCCTGGCTGCACCTCAGCCAGCCTCACGAACTCGGTCGCCAGCGGCTTCGAAAAGCGACCCATAAACCGGTCGTACGCGTCGCCCGAGACATCAAAGTTCATGCTGAATCTAACCATTGGAGGAGTCCGGCTCCTCTGGGTTTAGGCGATGCCGACCCCGCGGTCGCGGGCGAGGATCGCCGCCTCGGTCCGAGTGCCGACGTTCAGCTTGGTGAAGATCGAAGAGGTGTTGTTGTTCACCGTCTTCAGCGAAAGCCCCAGACGATCTGCGATCGCGGAGTTCGACAGACCCTGAGCAAGCAGTCTCAGCACATCGTGCTCCCGCGGGGTCAACTGAGGAAACGGGTCTTCGTCGGCGGCTGGTGCACCCAGCCGAGCCAGCACCCGCTGGGCGACCGCAGGCCCAAAGATCGCTTGGCCGTCGGCCACCGCTGTCACGGCTCGGAGGATTTCCTCCTTGGTTGCGCCCTTGAGCAGGTAGCCGCGAGCGCCGGCATGCATCGCCTTGGTCACAGTGACATCGTCATCGCTCATCGTCAGCACCAGCACCGCCACGTCGGGTGCCACCCGACTGATCTCCGCGGTAGCACTGAACCCGTCGGTATCCGGCATCGCGAGGTCCATGATGATCACATCGGGCCTATTGATCACGGCGGCCTTGATCGCTTCCCGACCGGTAGCGGCTTCACCGATCAAGTCGATGTTGGGGTACTCCTCAAACAGCGCACGCAGCCCATCACGGACGACTGGGTGATCATCAGCTACTAAGACTTTGATCATTGACTGGCTCTCAGCGGGAGTACGACGACCACGCGACCGCCATCGGCTGTGGGGCCCGCTTCGCAGACACCGCCGACTTCTGAGGCCCTGGTCTTGATCGAAGCGAGTCCGAGTCCGGGCGACCAGGGCGCGGTCGAACTGCCGTCATCAGTGATGATCATCTCGAGGCTGCCGTTGTTTGTGATCAGCTGTACGGAGGCCAGCTTGGCATCGGAGTGCCGGACAACATTGGTCAGCGCCTCGGCGGCGATTCGGTACGCGGTTACTTCCACCGAGGATGGCAGTGCCGGCATCGATTCGGGCGCCTGAATGACCACTTTGATCGGGCCAAATCGATTGCCCTGCTCGCGCAGTGCCCCAACCAGCCCGAGTTCGTCCAGAGCGGCCGGGCGGAGTCCGTACGCG
Source organism: Propionibacteriaceae bacterium (assembly GCA_036566085.1). GTDB lineage: Bacteria > Actinomycetota > Actinomycetes > Propionibacteriales > Propionibacteriaceae > Microlunatus. Next base: position 488 of record DATCXA010000512.1, on the reverse strand, counting down.
AGCTGCCGTACGGCCTCCACAGACTGCCGCAGCTGATCTGCCAACTCAATGGCCAATGATTCGGCTCGTTCTGGTCGATGCTGCGCGGCAAGGGCGATGCCGTCGGCTTTGAACGCTGCACCGGTGAGGAGCGGGCCGAGACTGTCGTGCAGCTCCCGGCGCAGCCTGGTCCGTTCCTCCACGGCAGCATCGATGACGCGTTCCCGGGATGCCTTTATGTCCTCGGTCAGGGCTTGGGCGTGCAGCACAATTGCCAGTGGGGCCGCGACAAGATCAATTACTTTCTGGTCTGAGCGCGAGAGCTGACGCTCGCCGCGTCGTGGGCCTGCGAACAGTTTGCCGAGGGCTTCAGCGTCGTAGCTCAGCGGCCAGGCTTGCAGGGTGGCCGTTCGCTCGCCGCTCTCAACCATGCTGCCATCTCGGCGCTCGATTGCCACATAACTCAGCCTGAGCGACTCGCGGAGGGCGTCGGCCACGCCGCCAAGGTC
>DATCXA010000501.1:0-2710 GCA_036566085.1 Propionibacteriaceae bacterium | reverse complement strand
GAAGAACGAGCTGACGGCGACGATTGACGTAGGGCCTGGCGGCGGTGTCGCTGTCGGAGAGGGAGCGGTGTGGGCGACAGTTACAGAGGCCAAACAACTGCTGCGGATCGACCCGGCGTCGAACACGGTCGCTGCACAGATCCGAGTTGGGGAGTTTCCAGAGAGCGTGGCGGTCGCATTCGGATCGGTGTGGGTTTCCAACCATAGGGGTGGCACCGTTTCCCGGGTGGACCCAAAGACAAACAAACTCATTGCCAGCGTAAAGGTCAGCCCCACAGGGCCGGCCGGTCCTGGCACCGTCGGCCGCGGAGGTGATTATGTGTGGGTCGGCGTGTCATCCCGCGGCAAGGTCGTACGCATTAATCCAAAGACGAACAAGGTCTCAGGCGCTCTCACCATCCCCGGTGCCGGCTGCCACGACTTTGCAACATCAGGAGCCATGCTCTGGCTCGCGGGCGGCTGCCTAGATGCCGTTGAGCCAAGCAAGATCTGGAAGGTAGATACGCGGCAGTCAAAAGTCGCCGCAACGATTGAGCCCGGCGGCGATGTAGGCGTACCCACCATATGGAGAGGTCAGCTGTGGATGCTGACCAGCCTCCATCTCGTCAGCATCGATAAGAAAACGGACCGCGTCGTCGAGCAGGCCACGATCCAGGGACCCGGCGGGGCCTCGGTCGCGAACGGAACGCTGTGGGTATCAAACCCGTCGAAACTCCTCAGGCTCCGTTTGGCCTAATAGAGCGTATCGGGAGCCCTGAGGGGTCCGCGAGCCTGTCAGGCCCGGAGCGCAGGTGACCCAATGACCTCAAACGATCATGAAAAGGGAGCTATATGTGGCAACAATGAACCGAACGGCTCGGGCGCCGGATTTAGCGCGGATCGCAACAGTCGGGGTCGTCGGTGCCGGGTTCATGGGTGCCCAGCTAGCGCTGCACATCGCCACGCGTGGCTACCCGGTGGCGGTGGTTGACCAGTCGATGGATGCGTTGGGTCGCATGCGCGGCTACGATACGGCGGAGGTCGACGCGTTCCGGCAAGAGATTCGCGACACGTTCCTCGGGACAAGCCAACGCCCGGTAAGAGCAGATGACGTCCGCGGCAAGCTGTTCAGGATGGCCCGGCGTGGCTACGACGTGGTGCAGGTTGACGCCTTCTGTGATGAAGCCGAAGAGAGGCTGGCGGCGATGCGGCCGACCTCCAGGGGACGACGCGACTGAGGCGCCCCACCCGCTCTGTCGGCGCTTTCATGCAGTCGGGCCGTGAGTTCATGTTGACGCAGTGAAAGGTGCTCCTCCGAGCGAGGAACGCAACCCCGCTTGTTGTGTGGGCCTTGTAACGGTTGCTCTCCCTGCCGGTGGTGCGGGGGCACAAGGGTCACTCTTTACGGGCTCCCCACGGTTCGACACATATGCATCCAACTGGATCTGCCGTATTTCGTGACGGCAGGTCGACTTGGGGGGTCCCATCGCTGCCGACAGACCTGCGGACCGGCCATCCCGACGCCGCTAGCACGGACGCAAGCAGCTCCACGACACCAACAGACACCCCTCCAACCACCGCAACTTGGCCACTCCTCGACGCAGGGACACCAACGGACACTCCAGGCACCGTAACTTGGCCACTCCTCAAGGAGCGTGCGCTTAATCAGGCTGCACCAAGGCTGGCTGCGGCGAGGGAGTCGCGCGCCGCTGCCGGCCGATTGAGGATAAAGATCACCATCGTGTACGAGAGCATGTTCGGTAACACCCGTAACGTCGCCCAGGCAATCAGCGACGGCGTTCGGGAAGCATATCCAAAAGCCCATGTCGAGTGTGTCGCCGTCGGGCACGCTGCGGCGGAGCTGATCAAGTCCACGGACCTGCTGGTTGTCGGCGGGCCGCATCTTCGTCACATGGCGACAGACTTCAGCAAATCAGCGCAGAAAGGAAAGCCGAAGCCAAAGGCGAGCCGGCGCGCGAGCTCGAACTTGATGCGGCGGGACCGGGTTTGCGCGAATGGTTCCACCAGCTGACAAGGGCCAAAGAGGGAGGCCATGCCTCCGATTTCGACACTCGCCTCGGCTCCGCGCTGGCCGGCGGCGCGGCCTACGGGATTGCCCACAGAGTGCAGAGGCACGGCACTACCTCGTGAAGAGCCCCGAAGGCTTCATCATGGACGAGGCACATGGGCCGCTTCATCCAGGAGAGATCGAGCGCGCGAAGGACTGGAGAGCTCAGTTGGTGCGGGCGAGCGTGAGCACGACTGCCACCCCTGCCCCCCACGGTTTCTGGATCTTCAGAGCGAGCGTGGACGAGTCTGACTGATTCTGGCGCCGAGTGATGGACAACAAGCGGCGTCTTAAGGACGGAGGGCTGCTGGTCGGCCGCGACACCCAAGACCGGAGCGCTGGTCCTCTACCACGCACAACCGCCGGACTGGTCGCCGACCGAATGGCCTGAGGAGTTCACGCACGGGATGAGGCACTGCTGGCCCCGTCCGCGATCTAACTCAATCGGCCCGTTAGGCGTCAGCGCACGAGAATGCGGTTCTGGTATAGGCCTTGGTGCGCTCAGTGCCTAGACCGCCGGGGGAGGGCAGGCCCATCTTGTTCATCACGTAGGCGAAGGTCATTCACCGATCGAGGTCGTTCACGACAATGGCCCCACTCAAGCCGACCCAGAAACAGCAGCGACCGTCGGGTACGTGCGGCACCAGGTCCGGGCGGGGCAGG
>DATCXA010000475.1:0-8219 GCA_036566085.1 Propionibacteriaceae bacterium | reverse complement strand
TGGTCACCGCTGGAGCGCGCGGCATGCTGCGGGTGAACAGCCTGTCGCCCACTGAAATCCGAGAGCTCTTCCAGGTACGTGGAGCACTGGAAGGACTTGCGGTCACGCTGATCATCGCCTCGCCGCAGCGGAATGCCGCGGTAGTGAGACTGCGCAAGGCGCTATCCGATCTCGACGGCCCGAACGCCGACTTCAGCGCCCACATGGACGCCGATCTTGGCTTCCATCTGTTGCTTTGCGAGTTGTCCGAGAATTCCGTACTGATCGACGCCTGGCGGCACCTGGAGGGTCGGGTACGCATCACGATCCTCAGCGCCGCCGACGATCACCTAATGTCGGGCAGTAACCACGCCCCGATCGTCGATGCCGTCGAGGCCGGCAACAGGGCCCAGGCGGTCAGAGTCCTCCAGGACCACATGCTGCATGCCGCAGATCGGATGACGGGGGGCGCCGAGAGCCGATGACTATGGGATCAGCGAGACCTTGATCGACTTCTGGCCGCTGGCCACCAGGTCGAGACCCTCTTGAAACTCGGCCAGTGGCAGCTGGTGGGTGCAAATTCTGTCCATCGGCAGCCTGCCGGACTCGATCATCCGGATGGCCGCGGGCCAGCAGTCCGGGCCTAGGTGGGCGCCGCGTACATCGAGCTCCTTATCGTCGCTAATGATCGACCAGTCGACAGTCACGTCGCTGCCGAACACGCTGTATTCGACGTACGTGCCAAGCTTCCGTAGCAGGTTCAGGCCTTGGCTGACTGCAGATGGATGGCCGGTCCCCTCGATATAGACATCAGCACCGTATCCGTCGGTCATGTCCATGATCACCGAGACCGCATCCTCTTGACCAATGTTGATGATCACATCGGCGCCACACTCTTTGGCGATGTCCAGCTTGTCCTGCGCCATGTCGAGCGCGACAACGGCTTTAGGATTCTTGGCTTTGGCACCGGCGATCATGCCCAGACCGATCGGTCCGCAGCCAGCAACCACGACGAGATCTTCGAATTTGATCTCGGCCCGCTCTACGGCATGCAGAGCACACGAGAGCGGCTCAGTGAAGGCGGCGTGTGCGGGTGGCAGCTCCGACGACACCTTGTACACCAGAGCGTCTTTGTTGTAGACCATGTACTCCGCCATACCGCCCGGCGTACGACGCTTGAAGCCGAACATGTCATGCGGCGCGCACATCCAATATTTGCCGTCCATGCAGTAGCGACACTTCCAACACGGCACAATCTGTTCGGCAACGACCCGATCGCCAACGGCAATTCCCCAGCGGTCAGCCGCCACATCATCAAGCTGAACGACTTTTCCGACGAACTCGTGGCCAGGAATGACTTCGGTTTCAGCCCAGGCTGCACGGTTGGCGTCCCCCCAGAACTTCGCCGCACCGTGGTAACACTTCAGGTCGCTGGCACAGATGCCGGTCGCCTCGACCTTGATCAACGCTTCACCTGGCCCCGGCGTCGGGACCGGGACCTCCTCTAACTGGTAGTTCTCGGGGCCGTGGCAGATAACGGCCTGCATGCTGTCTGGAATGTGATTGACCTGATCGACCGCGGATTGGGACATACGAGCCACCTTAATGTGCTGACTTGTCAGACTCTCAAAGCGCTACAGCCCTCTGAGAATCTGACAAGTGGGCCGAGGGGAGGCCTATTCCCGGGGCACTTGGCGGATGACCGGCTGCGGCCGAGGGGCGCCGCATGTCATGACGTTTTGCTGATCTTCATCAGGGCGATATCCATCAGCAAATGTGTTCAGCAGCCTCGCAGCCTTTGGCCAGAATCCTGGATTAGGCGGATACCAAGGAATCGCCGACGTGGATGGCTTTTCGCAAAAGTTCGCCTCTTGCTCATCGAGCCACGCCGCGCCGGACAAGGCGTCCGCGTAGAAGCCGCGGCGCTCGAAGGTGCTGGCGCGGAGTTTCTCGATGTTGCTCATGGCGGTACGCAGCCGCAGCCAGCGAAAGCGGTTCCACTGGGCGTCGCTGACGAAGCGGGTGCGCAATCGGGCTCCCGCCAGGGCACCTCGCAGCGCCATGGAAGCGATGATCTCGCGAGGCATGAACAGATTGGTGCCACCTTCACCGGGACTGGTCCGAACCTGGGCGATCCGGTTGCGATAGCCCGGCAGGGCCGACTGCATGCTGTCCCGCCATGACATTGCGGTATCGAAGATCGCCTTGCCAAAGCCCAGGCCGGAGCCGCCGAGACTCTTGACAGGAATGCTGAGATCGTCCCAGTCCTGCGGCAGCCAAATATCTTGGTGCGGTGCGTCATAAGGATGGATGCCGAGGTTGAGTGAAACAGTCGGCCAGCGCGGCAGGGCATTGTCAAAGAAATGCACTGGAAAGTTTGAGGTAATACCGCCATCAGAGAACCACAGATCCTGTGCCAAATCTGGCGGACTCAGCAGCGCCAGGGGCTGGCCATGATCAAAAATTGTTCGGCCAAGATCGTCCTGGATCGGTGAAGGACGGCGGATCCGATACATCGGAACGGCCTGGAACAGAGCCGGGAGCGACATGCTGATCCGTACTGCGAAGATCACCGGAAGGTCCCACGGCTGCGGCAGCTTATGCAATGTCCGTACGGCTCCATGACGATCATGGACCTCGCGGCTCTCGGTCTCCGACAGCGCCTGCAAGATCGACTCCGGGAACACCTGTGACTCACCAGCCCGCAGCTGATCAACGCAGGCCCACAACTGCTCGGGATCATCATCCTCGGTCGGATCCAGCGGAAAGCGGAACGGGCGCTGCCGGGTGAGATCAGTGGTCATCAGCTCGAGGTTGACCATCCGATGATCGCTTCGCTCTGCCATCAGCCGCCAGGCGGCAAGATCTTCTTGGTTGGGAGTTAGCCTCCGTTCGTGGTAATCAAGACCGGACCAAAGATGCCCAAACCGTAGTACTTGATCATCTGGCAGGCCCGCAAGCGCATTCATGGAGTCGCTGAGCCAGGGAACCACGGACTTCTCAACCGTTGGTTGGGGCACAGCAGCCATCCTGTCGAGAAGGTTGCGCCTCCGCTGCGGTGTGGTTCCCGCAATGAACCCGAAGGCGCGGGATCGAAGGTGACCGACGTAGCTCAAGATCGAAGTAAGCAATCCGACCGCGATGATGATGCTGGCCGCCAAGCCCACCAGGACTGCGCTAGCGCACAGCGCTGGCCGGAAGATACCGAAGATCACTACCGGCAGGATCAGAGCGGCGCCAATGATCAACTGCCGGACGGTCATGGAACGCGGCGTAGCGTACGCGCTGGTGTAGAGCCGCAACTTCTCGAGCCAACCTGGGCCTGTGCCATCTTCTGCCGGCGGCTTGCGGAGCCCGGAGCGGATTCCTTGCAGAATAAGGGCTATAGCTACGACTGTGGCGAGAAATGCCAGCACACCCACGAAGCCCAGACCGATGATCTCTGAGATGGTGCGGGGCTCGCCGGTGAACTTCCATTCCAGATATCCGGTCAGCACGATCGCACCGGAGATCAAGGCGAGGGTGAACAGGCGCGGGATCCAGCCAAACGCAAACAGAGCGAGCAGTGGCAGCGGCCAGCTCTGGCCGCGCATGATCGCGACAGCTACTCGGAAGATCGCAGCGGTGGCGTTCCCGGCCCGGAAGAGCTGCGCGAGTCGGAATTCGTCTCGTTCTTGATCACCCGGCCGGGTCTGGGTCAGCCAGCTGATGATATCGGCGAGACCGGTGAAACCAGTACGTATGTGAAAACCGCTTTTCCGATCGGAGTCATCGTGTCGTTTGCTTTCGTGTCGACTCAGGCCGCCCGCTGCCAGCACCTGGCTACTGCGACCCAGCTCTGCTGCGGCGGTGAGCGCCGCAGCAATAGCACCCGCCGATGCACCACCGACATTGCGAAAGCGGAAGTTGGTAGCCAACTCGCAGACGGCGAGTGGATAGACCACGCCCGATGTGGTGCCACCCTCCATAGTGAGATCGAGGCTGGATTTCACGTACGCGGCAACGGTGTCGCTGGTGATCGACGGCCGTCCGGACAGCCATTCGGCCGGCGGACCGGCGATGGCGAGCCTGGTGGCCGGATCCTCGCCGCCGAGTGCGTAACGTGCCTCGTTGCCATATCCGCCGATCAGCGTCGAGGGATCCATCCCGACCGGATCGTCTGACGGCACCAAACCGTCAGGCAGGTACGGGCGCCGCAGGACGCTTCTCGCCTCCACAGGGTCGTTGTTGATCAACTCTCGGAGGGCGTTCAGCGCCGCTCCTCGACTGGCGACCGCCATGGTGACCTCCTTGCGATGCCTGCAGGATGAGGAGAACTATTCTCGCCCGATGAGGATCGTGGTGATTGGAGGCCAAGGTCTGCTCGGCACGGCGCTAGTACAAAGACTCGAAGCTCGCGGCGTAACGGTGAGCTCTGCGAGCCGGCGTACCGGCGTTGATCTTGCCACTGGCGCCGGGCTGGAAGCAGCGCTTGACGGGGTCGAGTGTGTGGTCCATGCCGCCGTTCATCCGCTGCGTCATCGCCAAGTCAACTTCGACGGTACCCGCCGGTTGATCAAGATCTTGGTCGGTCGGTCCACGCCGCCACACGTCATCTATCCCTCCATCGTCGGCTGCGACCGTATCCCCTTTCGCTACTATCACGCGAAGTACGCTTCCGAGCTGGTGTTGGAGCGGAGCCAGTTGCCGGTGACAGTGGTACGTGCCACGCAATTCCATACGTTGGTCGCTGCCGTTGCTCGGACTCTGACGCCGGGCCCAGTCGCAGTCGTGCCTGACGGAATGTCGTTCCAACCGTGCGACCACCGTTGGGTCGCCAGTGAGCTGGCCGATATCGCACTCGGGCCGGCACCGTCGGGTTATGACCGGGCGGCCGATCGAGCAGGGCCCGAGCGTCTCGGTCTCGCCGATGCGGTGGCGTTGATTCGCGTCGCAGAGGGAAAGAGGTTGCCGCGGTTGATTACCCTTCCAGCTGTCGGTGGCACGCTCCGGGCGTTTCAGGCCGGAGCTAATCTGCCCGATCCAGGCACCAAGATCGGCGGCTCATCATTCCAGCGATTCCTCGAAGAGCCTAGACGGTAAGGGCCTTTAGCTCGGCGAGCAACTTACTCATGGTGTCCTTGGCGTCACCGAAGAGCAGCGATGTGGTGGGTTCGTAGAGCAGCTCGTTCTCAATACCGGCGAAGCCGGGCCGCATTGAGCGCTTCATGAAAACCACCTGACGGGCCTGATTGGCGTGCAGGATCGGCATGCCGTAGATCGGGGCACCAGGGGTCGTCTCGGCGGCTGGGTTGACGACATCGTTAGCGCCAACCACCAGCACCACGTCTGCTTGCTTGAACTCCGGATCGATCTCGTCCATTTCCTTGAGCTGCTCGTACGGCACCTGAGCTTCGGCGAGCAGCACATTCATGTGGCCCGGCATCCGGCCGGCAACCGGGTGGATGGCGTAATCGACCTGAACGCCCCGTTCGGAAAGCAAATCGACAAGCTGGCGCAAGGCGTGCTGGGCCTGCGCAACCGCCAGGCCGTAACCGGGCACGATGATCACGCGTTGGGCGTACGCCAGCAAGACCGCCACATCAGCGGGGCTCGCCGACCTCACAGGGCGATCACTCAGCGTGGTGACGCCCAGCGTCGAGCCGCCCTTAAGCGCGCCGAACAGGATATTGATCACCGAACGGCCCATCGCATTGGCCATCAACCGGGTAAGCAGGGTGCCAGCGGAACCGACCAGCGTGCCGGCGACGAGCAACAGTATGTTCTCCAACAAGTAGCCGCTGGCGGCGACCGTCAGACCGGTGAACGCGTTCAGTAAAGAGATCACGATGGGCACGTCCGCACCGCCGACAGGGAGTACGAGTAGTACCCCCAGTCCGGCACCGACGGCAGCCAACAGCGCGGCGAATATCAGGCTGGGGATGAGGACCAAACCGACACTGAAACCCAACGCTGCTAGCAATCCCAGTCCATAAAGGATGGGATAGCCCGGAAATACCACAGGGCGCGTCGTCATCAGCTCTTGCAGCTTGAGGAAGGTAACCACCGAGCCGGCGAAGCTGACCGATCCGACCAGAATCGTGAAGGCGGTCGCGATCAGGTCGAACACCGGTGTCGTGCCGGGGCGCAGTTCGGTCAGTTCAATGAAAGCCACGATGGCCGCCGCGCCGCCTCCGACTCCATTGAACAGAGCTACCAGTTGGGGCATCTGCGTCATCCGTACGCGATAGGCGCCGAGAACCCCGATGGCCGTGCCTGCTGCGATCGCCGCCAAGATCGGTAGCAGGTGGTGGATGTCGGAGACCAGAAAGACGATCACACACGCCAACAGCGCACCGACCGCGCCGATCAGGTTGCCGCGTCGGGCGGTCCTAGGTGAGGACAGGCCCTTCAGGGCGACGATGAAGCAGACCGCGGCTGCCAGATACCCGAGTTGAGCCCAAGCCAGGGTCACTGCTCGAGCTCCCGGCGTGCAGATTCCTCTACGGCTCGTTTGGGGCGCGAGAACATGATCAACATGCGGTCGGTGACGACGAATCCACCGACCATATTGATTGAGGCCAAGATCACGGCGACTAGGCCTAGGACGAGAATCGGCAATGATTGAGCCGTACCAGCAACCAGGATGGCCCCGATCAAGATCACGCCGTGGATGGCATTGGCACCCGACATCAGCGGAGTGTGCAGGGTGGAGGAGACCTTGGAGATCACCTCGACGCCGACGAAGATCGACAACACAAAGATCGTCAGCCAAATGATTGGGTCTGTGTTCATGTCTGCAGCACCTGTCCCGCGTTGGTTATGCACATTGCAGAAGTGATTTCGTCCTCAAAATCCGGAGCAAAACGGCCAGCCCGCGTCATCAGCATGATCACGTTCAGGACATTCTGGGCATACAGCCGGCTGGCAGGCGCCGGCATCTGGCTCGGTACGTTCGCGCCACCCCACAACTGCACGGCACCCGCTCGCACGACCTTGCCGGCCACCACGCCCTCGACGTTACCGCCGGCCTCGGCTGCCAAGTCGACGACGACCGAACCAGGTGCCATCCGCAGGATCATCTCGTTGGTGACTAGCAATGGCGCTCGTCGTCCCGGCACAGCTGCTGTTGTGATCAATGCGTCGGCGGCGGCGATATAGCCGGCAAGCAGTTCGCGTTGCCGTTGGGCACGCTCCTCGGTCATCTCCCGGGCATAGCCGCCTGCTCCCTCGAGCGTCGGCAGCGGCAGCTCGATGGCTTGGGCGCCCATGGATCGGATCTCCTCGGCCGCGGCGGCGCGTACGTCGTAGCCCTTGACTACCGCGCCCAAACGCCGACAGGTCGCAATCGCCTGAAGTCCCGCGACGCCGGCGCCTAGCACCACCACCTGCGCCGGCGGGACCGTACCCGCAGCCGTCATGCTCAGGGGAAAAAACTGGCCCAGCATGCTGGCAGCAACAATTGCTCCCCGATAGCCGGCCACCAAGGCCTGGGAGCTCAGAGCATCCATGGACTGCGCGCGGGAAATGCGCGGCACGTATTCCATCCCAAAGGTGGTGAGCTTCCGGTCACTACGAAGCGCAATATCACCTGGGCGTTCGGCAGACGGGAAGAAGGAAATCGTCGCCGCTCCAGATGGCAGCGGAGCTAGGCACGCAGCGTCGAGCGGCTGCACACTGAGCACCACATCTGCCGCGTCGAACGGATGCTCAGTGACCAGGGCACCAGCCGCCTCATACGCCCCATCAGAGAAGAGTCCACCCGCGCCGGCCCCCGCTTTCACCGCTACCTCGTAACCAGCAGCGCGCAGCCTGCCCACGAGTTCTGGAACCATGGCAACACGGGCCTCGCCGGGCGCCTGTTCCCGGGCTACCGCGATGCGCACATCATGAACCTAATGCACGCCGACTTGTCAGCTTGTCGGAGTCAGCGGACTTTGACATTGATTGAGTGATATCCAGTTGCCCCGTTGGGCATCGGCGGCGCCTCCGCGACCGTCTGAAGCATTCCGTTCGCGTCGGTGGCTCGAACGGTCAGTGTGTGGCTGCCTGGGGTGGCGGCCCATTCGTATTTCCACTGCCGCCAGGTGTCCGGGCCAACGGTCTCGGCGAGCTGTGCAGGCTGCCATCCGTTCTTGTCGACTTGGACCTCGACAGCCGAGATTCCGGTGTGCTGTGCCCAGGCGACGCCGGCGACAACGACCGTTCCGGCGTTGACGGTCGACTTACGTGGTACGTCGATCCGCGAGGCCAGCTTGATG
>DATCXA010000451.1:0-2213 GCA_036566085.1 Propionibacteriaceae bacterium | reverse complement strand
ATAGCCATCGGAGCGCTGGTGCCGCTCACCGGTGGTGGTGCTGAATTCGGACCGCGGATGGAGAAGGCGATCCGCCTGGCTGTGGACGAGGTGAACAAGAAGACGCCGCCGATGAACAAGAAGTTGAAAGTCTTCGCAGAGGACGGCCAGACCAGTCCGGATGCGGCGGTGCGCGCAGCCCAGAAGCTCATCAACGTCAACCGGGTCAAGGCGGTCGTGGGGACCTGGGCAAGTGCAGTCACGCTGGCGGTGGCGCCCATCGCGATCCAGTCGAACATCGCTCTGATGCATACGTCAGGGGCGAATGCCATCACAGATCTGAAATCGAATGGCCTGGTGTGGCGCTTCCAGCCTCCGGCGCGCCTCACTGGGAAGGCGATAGCGGCCTCGGCCAAGGTCGAGGGGTGGAAGACCGCTGCTGCGGCTGCCCGCAACGATCCGAGCGGCGTCAGCACCGTTGAGTCGTTCACCCGCGAGTTCGAGGCAGGCGGCGGGAAGGTTCTCGAAACCGTGACCTACGCGCCAGAGCAGACGGCTTACAGCGGTGAAGTCCGCAAGCTCAGTGACGCGAACGCAGACTTCGTCTTCAACAGCACCTACGCGCCGGAGTTGACAGTCATGGCCAAGGACGCCAAGACCAACGGCGCGGAGGTCAACTGGCTGGCGCCAGGGTGGGCAGTCAACAAGGCATTCATCCAAGCGGTTGGACCAGCCGTGGCGAATGGAGTCTGGGCCGTGGATAGTGCCCCGAATGTGAAGACCAAGGCGTACGACAACTTCATGACCGCCTTCACCAAGGCAACGGGAGACACACTGGTTCCCAGCGACACCTACGTCTTCAGCGCGTACGACATGGTCATTGTGCTGGCACTGGCGATGAACGACTGCGAATGCGACACCGGTAAAGGGTTGACCGATTCCATACTGAAGGTCACGACACCGGGCGGCGACGAAGTGACGAGCTACGCCGATGGGTATGAAGCGCTGAAGGCCGGGAAGGACATCAACTACCAGGGTGCGTCCAGCAACCTGGACTTCGACGCCAAAGGCGATCAGATCCCCTTGTTCGGGCTATACCGCGTCGTGGACGGCAAGGTCGCCCTCCAATCGACGTTCGAGGTCAAGGAGTAACTCGGCGCCCGAGCTTCTTGCCGAGACGTAACGACGATGGAACTTCTTCAACGCCTGACCGATGGGCTCATCGACGGTTCACTCATCGCGCTGGCCGCGATTGGAATCTCGTTGGTCTTTTCAGTGCAGCGTTTCGCTAACGTCTCACAGGCCGGCTTGATGTCGGCGGGCGCCTACCTGGGGTTCGTCGGCACAAGCTTCGGCTTGACGCTCGGGTTCGTTTTTCTCTTCGCCATCGTCGGTGGTGCCCTGCTCGGCATGCTGGTATTCCTGCTCGCGTTCCGGCCACTGCGGAACGCGACTCGGATCACCCTCCTGGTGGCCTCGATCGGGGCGGACCTCATCCTGCGCAACGGGATAGCGATGATCTGGGGCACGGGCCTTCGCGGCTATGCCGCCGAGAACCTCGGCAGCATCAACCTCGGAGGTCTTGCGATCAGCCGGGTGGGTATCATCATCGCCGCCATCGCCCTGTTCTCCATGGCGGTGTTATGGGTGGTCGTCAACCACACCCGTGTGGGCAGGGACATGCGGGCTCTGGCCGATCTCCCCGAACTGGCTCGGGTCGTCGGGATCTCGCCGAACCGGGTACATATCTGGTCCTGGGCGATGGTCGGTGTGATCGCGGCAATCGCAGGCGTGTGCATTGCCTGGGAGTCGTCGCTCTCGCCGGACCTCGGCTGGCACGCCGTGTTGGCTGCGTTCGCCGCCGCCATCCTCGGCGGGATGGGCGATATCCGGGGCGCGGTGGTGGGCGGGTTCATCATGGGGGTCGCCAGTGAGGTGGCCACCATGGTGATGCCCTCCACCTACAAGCCGGTGCTGGCGTTCGTAGTGATGACTTTGGTGCTGCTGATCCGGCCCTGGGGCATCTTCGGAAAGGCGCAACGCGTGTGATTACCTATCTGCCGGCGATCTTGACGATCGCGCTGATCTATGGCCTGCTCGGGCTTGCGCTGAACCTCGAGTGGGGCCACACCGGGATCATCAACTTCGGCCACGTCGCCTTCTTCGCGATCGGGGCTTATGGTTCGGCACTGCTGAACGTCCACTTCTCCGTCCCGGTCCCAGTCGGATTTCTC
>DATCXA010000448.1:0-7417 GCA_036566085.1 Propionibacteriaceae bacterium | reverse complement strand
GGGTTCACGCTGTGCCGCAATTTTCGCCGGCATGGAGTAGCGGCGCCGGTGCTGATGATCACCGCGCTCGATACCATCCATGATCGGGTCACCGGGCTGGACAGTGGTGCCGACGATTACCTGGCCAAGCCGTTTTCTTTTGAAGAACTGCTGGCAAGGCTTCGGGCGCTGGCGCGGCGTCCTCGTGAGGTGCGGATGCCGGTGCTCACCGTCGGAAAGCTCCAGCTTGATCCGGCGGCGCGTACCGTGAACTACGGTGAGGTTCCGATCGAGCTGACCCGCAAGGAGTTCGCGTTGCTTGAGGCGCTGATGCGACGGCCGGGGGAGGCGGTGTCGCGCTTCGACCTGCTGGAATGCGCCTGGGACGACAGCTACGACAATCGGTCCAACATCGTCGATGTGTACATCGGATACCTGCGACAGAAGGTCGATCGGCCTTTCGGTACCGAGAGCATCGAGACGGTACGCGGCTTCGGTTACCGGCTCCGAACCGAGGAGACTGGGTGAACCGGCTGCCGATCCGCTGGCGCCTCACGCTCGCTTTTGCGGTCGCCCTGACGGTTGTGCTAACCGCCGTCGGCGCCTTTCTGCACTTTCAGCTGAGCTCCGATGTGGACCGCGACATCGAACGCGATCTACGCACTCGTGCCGCCCAGCTGAGCGGATTGCTCATGCGGGAGCCGATATCGGCATTGCCGACTGCAGCTGCTGAGCAGCTGGAACCGGACGAAACCATCGCCCAGATCCTTACGCCGACCGGCGGGGTGGTCGCTGCCACGGCGTACGCCGACGTCAGGCTGCTGACCCGGGAGCAGTTGCGAGATGCTGCCCTCGGGGAGCTATTCGTCGACCGACCGGGCGATGCGCGTCTTGACGAGTCGCTTCGGGTTTTCGCCATGCCGGTCCACGCCCGCGATGAGAACTTCATCGTGGTAGTCACCGATTCGCTCGACGAGCGGGCGCAGACACTGGCCTCGACGCTGGGCGTGGAAATAGTCGGCCTCGCGGCGGCTCTCGCCGCCTCTTGCGGTGTTGGCTATTGGGTATCTGGGCTGGCGCTACGTCCGGTCGAGGATCTGCGACAGCGGGCGGCAGCGATCAGTGGTGATGACCTCGCCGATGCTGAACGAACCCCGCTGCCGGTTTCACCGGTCGCGGATGAGATCGGGCGATTGGGACTCACTTTGAACGACATGCTCGATCGCATCGGGCGCGCGCAGGCCGCGCAGCACGAGGCGCTGCAGCAGCAGCGACAGTTCCTGGCTGACGCGAGCCACCAGCTGCGTACGCCGCTGGCCATTATCAAGGCGGAGGTTGAGCTCGCTCAGTCGGGAACGACGAAGGGTGAGGATCTTGACGCGGCGATGACCTCGATCGGCGAAGAAACTGATCGGCTGAGCCGACTTACGGAACAGCTGTTGCTGCTCGCAGCGGCGGACGAACATCGCCTCAGCTTGAGTCGGGAGCCGGTCGCGCTGAGTGATCTGCTGGAGGAGGTGGCCGAACGTGGACGAGGTCGTGCCCAGCTGCAAGGCCGGATGATCACTGTCGTCTCCGACGAGAGCACGATCTCAGCGGATCGGCAGCGACTGGAGTACGCCCTCGGCAACCTTGTGGACAATGCCCTGATGCACGGCGCTGGAGATATGCAGCTTGTTGGCAAACGCGTTGATGATCTTGTGGAGCTGCAGGTCCGTGATCATGGGTCCGGCTTCTCGCAGGAATATATGGCCCATCCGTTCGTACGATTTGCGCCAACAGCGAGCACTGGACGAGGCACCGGCCTAGGCCTGGCGATCGTGCAGGCGATCACAGAAGCTCATGGCGGAGTCGTCAGTCTGACTAACGACGCTGGGGCCTCTGTAACCCTCTGGTTGCCGATTGACCCAACGCGACCGGTTGCCGCATCTGATACCGCCCCGAGCTCGCCAGCAACGGCCACTGATCAAGAACGGCAGTGGTCTTCACATTGAAGCCGCGATTACCGGCGTACCTGACCAAGATCGACACCGAACCACTGCGTAGATAGTTCAACGAAAAGGCCTGGAACTCTCGGTTGTTATTGCGCGATACCTTGAGTCCCGCCGCGGCGGCCATGTGGTGGGAGTGTCCGCCAAGATCGGCAATGAAGCGGCAATTGCGAGTCAGGTTGCGGCTCAAGGTATTGCTTTCGACAAGCGTGCTCGCGTCATCCGACGTGACGCAGCCTGGCGCGGCGATGGCGAGGGCTCGAAACTCTTGCGGGAACCGCCGGCCAAACGTGGTTGTCGACCAGCCGCTCGCGTACACCGCCACGGCGCCGGCGAGGACAAGGCTGACGGCGACCTGCGCAGGTCTAGCTCGGACCAGGTCGATCAAGCGGCCGGCCGCCGCGCCGACGGCGAGGGCGATGGGTGCTGCGGTGAAGCCGGCAAAGTGCGGGAACCAGGTCGGCGTGCTGAGCAGAAATGCACCTTGTCCGAGCATCAGCAGCACGGGCAGCCGCGCCTCACGGTAGCTCCAGGCAAGAGCAGCGCAGCAAAGCAACACGACAATTGCAGCGACTGTGATGGCGGCCGGGTACGAACGGCCCACAATGCCCAGCCCTGCCATCTGATCGAGCCGCTCGAGAAGGCCTCTTCTGCCGCCTCCGCGTCGGAACAGCTGGTCTCGGATGATCATGTTCCACATGGCCGTTGGCGCGATGGCGAGGAAGGGCAAACAGATCAGGGCGGCGGAGGTCAGACTCCCGATCAGCACTTGCAACACTGCCCTGAGTCGGCGGATCAGTAGCAGCCAGGCCAGCACAATCACGAGTGTGATGAAACCCCAAATCTTGATCGCGATGGTCAGTCCTATCAGCGCACCGGCGAGGAAGATCTTCCAGCGGGAGATCGAATTGGAATTGATCAGTGGCTGCAACAAAAGGATGGCAATGAGCAGCGCCGTTGTCGCTGGGCACTCAAGCAGGGTCGACTTATCGGAATAGACGGCGGGGTAGTACACCGCGTAAGCAAGCGCTCCGAACAATGCCGCGAGGGCTCCGATCGGCCTGAGGATTTTCCAGATCAGGACTGCGTTGATCGCGCCGAGCAGCATCCACGCGACGCGTGCGGCGGCGAAGCCGTAGGAGTCGCTGGTCAACTGCGCGGCGAAGGCGAACGGCGTCAGGAGCAGCGGCATGCCTGGCGGGTGGAGTAGCAGAAAATCTTGATAGGGGAGCAGGCCGTGGACCAGTGCCGTCGCTGCTGCGTAGTAAACCCCGTCGTCGTAATTGCCCAGGCCAAAGAGTCCGCCGCCGCGCAGCACAGGCACGAGCCTGACGACAAAGGCGATCGCAGCAATGGCGATCGCCCAAAGCCAGTGCGGGCTGGCGGATCGGTCAAGCGCAGGGGTGGGGGCCGGGGGGACGCCCATGCACCCAGCATTCCGGATAACTGCTGTGATGAAGCTGAGCAAATGGCAGCTGTGATGAAACTGAGCTCTTGGCAATAGTCCGCCGGATTACGCTTCGCGAATGACGACAGGGAGCAGGTGGGGGATCCGCAAGCGCTCTGTGCTGAGTGCTGTTGTTGTCGTCACTTTCTCCTTACTGGTTGGTGGGGCTTTCTTGCTTTTGGTCTTGCAGTCGTCGCTGACCTCTGCCGCTTGGAGCACGCTGTCTGTCCGCGCCGACGACGCCGCCCGGCTGTTGGAGGAAGAAGGGATTGAGGAGACTCAGTCGACCCTCGCGGAGGACCCCCGCAGCGACGAGAAAGTGCAGATTGTCGATTCTTCCAATCGGGTGGTTGCGTGGAGCAGTAGGCGGGTCCGCGGCGATCCGATTTCAGCTCTGAGACCGGCGCCGGGCAAGACGGCAAAGGAGCAGCTGGCCCAGGTGTCCGCGCTGAGCGGGGATGATGAGGTGTTGGTCAGTGCCCGGGGCATCGAAGTGCACGGCAAGCCCTATGTTGTGCTGGTTGCTGCGCCGCTTGAGGTGCAGACCGAGACTTTGCGTACGGTCGGGTTGTTGTTGCTGGCGGCCGCACCGCTGCTTGTTGCGCTGGTGGCGGTGGCGGTTTGGGTGCTGGTTGGCCAGTCTTTGAAAAGCGTGGAACGTATCCGTCGGCAGGTCTCAGAAATCGATGGGCGGCGGTTGAGCGAACGTGTTGAGGTGCCGCCTACTGACGATGAGATCGCAGCACTGGCTTCCACGATGAACGAGATGTTGGACAAGCTGGAGCACTCGAACAACTCCCACCGGGCGTTCTTCTCCGATGCGAGTCATGAGCTTCGCAGTCCGCTCTCGACGTTGGTGACGACCGCTGAGGTGGCGAGCCTGGACGAGAGCGGCAAGACGTGGCTCGATATGCAGCAGACTGTGATCAGCGAGTCGAGCCGCATGCAGTCGCTGGTGGAAGATCTATTGACACTCGCAAAGGTTGATGCCCACCAGCTGCAGCTCGAAATCCAAGATGTTGATCTGGAGGATGTGCTCGACTCGGAGATCAATCGGTTGCGAACCGTGTCCAGCTTGGAGATCACCTCGGCACTGCAGCCGGTGCGGGTACGCGGGGATGAGCGGCGGCTCGCTCAGGTGTTCCGGAACTTGCTCGACAATGCCGCGCGGCACGCGAAGTCGAGGATCGTGGTGGGGATGGAGCGCCGTGCCGGGGAAGTGGTGGTGTCGGTGGACAATGACGGAGAGCTGATCGGTGCCGAAGATCGCCATCGGGTGTTCGAGCGGTTTGCGCGGCTGGATGCCAGCCGCTCGACCGACGGCGGGGGTAGTGGTCTCGGTTTGGCGATCAGTCAGGAAATCATGGGCGCGCACGGCGGAACCGTGGTTGCGGCTGAGTCGGACGGCTGGTGCCGCTTCCAGGTGATGTTGCCGACACCGGATGCTTGAGCGTGCCGGAAAGTCGGCATTGGTCGGAAATTCGATCCTGTTGCAGCCGTCCGAGCATCGAAAACTCTGCCTTGGTCGGAAATTGAGTCAGGGGCGACGGGCGCCTTACGTGTCAGCATCCAGGCGGTAGCCCATGCCGCGTACCGTGTTCAGCGTCTGTAGGCCGTACGGTGCATCAATCTTCTTTCGCAGGTAGCCGACGTAGACCTCCACGACATTCTCGCTGCCCTCGTAGGCGGCATCCCAGACGTTGGTCAAGATGTCGAACTTCCCCACCACGCTGCCGGCGTTGCGCATCAAGTAGCTGAGCAGGCTGAATTCCCTTGCGGTGAGCTTGATCAACTCACCGCGGCGGGTCACCGTACGGCGGGCGGGATCTAGCACCAGGGAACCGACGGTTAGTTTGTTAGGCCGCTCCGGCGCGCCACGGCGAACCAGCGCTCGCAGCCGGGCTACTAAGACCTTGAAGCTGAACGGCTTGCTGAGATAGTCGTCGGCACCAAGATCAAAGGCGTCGGTTTGATCATATTCGCCGTCCTTTGCGGTCAGCATGATCACCGGAGTCCAGATGTTCCGATCACGGATCTGCTTGAGGACGTCGTAGCCGTTCAAACGCGGCACCATGATGTCCAGAATTGCCACGTCATAGCTGAATTCCGAGGCCGCCCAAAGCCCGCTGACTCCGTCATGAACGACATCGACGACGAAGCCCTCAGCGATCAGCCCTCGCCGCATCGACTCCGCCAGGCCCTTCTCATCCTCGACAACCAGTACACGCACTGTGGTTTCCCCTGACCGTTCGCTTCGCATCAGTCACTCATTCTCCGCATCATCTGCCGCTAGAGCGGAGTCCAGTAATTGGTGCTAGGTGGGCGAGACGGTGACCATGATCCCGGTAAATCATGCGTGGTTCCGCATCTGGGGGGTGAGACAGTGCGTGTGGCAGTCCCGAGCCTGGCCGGTTCGCAGACGTTGCCGCAGCGGGCTGGTGGGCCTCTGGTGCGCCCAGCTGGCGCGGCTTGCGGCGCAGGGCGATCGCGGTGCCTATTTAGCCTTCGCGCGCGTCTACCACCTGATGGCCTCACCCGCGATGCTCTTCAACCCTGCTGTCATTTCTCCGCCTGCCGCGCCGCCGTACGCGGAATGCCGGAGGTAAAATCCCGGCCACGCGCGCTCAATGCCCTGGCTGCACACCGCTCGGGCTAGCGAACGGCGGGGAAAGCCGCGACATCTGGCACGCTTGAGGACATGCACATCCTCGTCGTCGATGATGATCAAGCCGTCCGCGACTCCCTGAAGCGATCCCTGGAATACAGCGGCTACGAGGTGAGCGCTGCCGAAGACGGTGTCCAGGCGCTCGCTCGGCTGGCGGCGTCGCGGCCGGATGCGGTGATCATGGATGTGATGATGCCGCGACTGGATGGCCTGGAGGCCACTCGGATGCTTCGGGCCGCCGGCAATGACGTACCGATTCTGGTGCTCACTGCTCGCGATGCGGTTGGCGATCGGGTCGATGGTCTAGACGCCGGTGGCGACGACTATATGGCGAAGCCCTTTGCGCTCGATGAACTGCTAGCCCGGCTGCGCGCCCTGGTACGACGTGCCGGCACGGTGGCGGACTCCACCGATCCGTCCGCGCAGAGCATGTCCTTCAGCGATCTGGTGCTGAATACTCAGACTCGAGAGGTGTTGCGCGGCAACCGGTCGATCAACCTGACGCGCACCGAGTTCGCGTTGCTGGAGGCTTTCATGCGTCATCCGCGTCGGGTGCTGGAACGTAGCTGGCTGCTTAACGAGGTATGGGGATTCGACTTTCCAACGACGGCCAACTCCTTGGAGGTCTACATCGGCTACCTGCGGCGGAAGACAGAAGCTGCTGACGAGCCGCGGCTGATCCACACCGTCCGGGGCGTCGGCTACGTGCTCCGCGAGACGCCACCGTGATGATCGTTTCAGGGATGATCGTTTCAACGATCATCGCTCCAGGGATCATCCCCGCGAAATGACGCTGCGATGGTGCGTCGGCTGAGAGCCTGGCTGCGAGCCTGGCCGCTGCAGCGCCGCGTCGCTTACCTGACCACGATTGCGGTGGCGTTGGCCGTCGCAGTGACAAGCGTGGCCGGTTATGTGACGCTGCGAATCTCGCTATACCGAGCTCTGGATGCCGAGATGGTCCAGACTGCGACCTCACTGGCTGTGGTACCGGTTGCTCAGGACATCCGGACGCTCGGCGGTCTGACGGAGCGTGCACTGCGGGCTGGCAATGTCAGCGTGGCTGCTATCCGGACTGACGGTGAGACCTTCTATGTTCCCGATGAGCGTGATCATCTGGTCTTAGGAGCTAAGGAGCTTGCGGTCGCTCGTCTGCAGAGCGGTTACTCGGCGCGCAACGGCGTGACATCGGGGGGTGATGCGTACCGCATTGTGGCGGTGCCGATCACCGATTTGGGCAACTATGCGCTGGTCCTAGGCCGGCCGCTGCAGCCCACCAACGATATTCTCAGCTCACTGTGGCTCGTCTTGATCATCTTTGGGGTGGCCGGTGTGATC
>DATCXA010000424.1:0-6609 GCA_036566085.1 Propionibacteriaceae bacterium | reverse complement strand
GCCGCACCAACAGGGGCCGGCAAGACCATTGTTGGTGAGTTTGCGGTCTTTCTGGCGCTCAGCAATGGCCGCAAGTGCTTCTACACCACACCGATCAAGGCGTTGTCGAATCAGAAATACGCCGATCTGGTTCGCCGGCATGGAGCCAGCAACGTCGGCTTGCTGACCGGGGATACCTCGGTCAACTCGGAGGCACCGATTGTGGTGATGACTACCGAGGTGTTGCGCAACATGATCTACGCGAGATCCTCCACCTTGGTGAACCTCGGCTACGTCGTGCTAGATGAGGTGCACTACCTGGCGGACCGGTTCCGCGGTGCCGTCTGGGAGGAGGTGATCATCGGGCTGGCGGACTCCATTCAGCTGGTGGCGCTTTCGGCGACGGTGAGCAACGCTGAGGAGTTCGGAGACTGGCTGTCTGAGGTACGCGGCGAAATGGCCGTCGTCGTATCCGAGCGACGGCCCGTGCCGCTCTATCAGCACCTCCTCGTCGGTCGCACCTTGCATGATCTCTTCGCCGAGGTCGCGCCGACCGCCCGCGAACTGCCCGACGAGGGCAAGGTCGATGTCAACCCGATCTTGATCAAGATCGCCCGGGATGAGTCGAGGTTCGTCCGAGACGACGCCCGGCGCCCGCGCGGCAAGAGCGGCCGCGGGAGAAGGACCATGAGCTATGGCAGTGGCGCGTACGGCGGCGCGGCCCATCGATCACACTACGCCGGATCAGATCGCCGGCCGCGTTCGTTACGGGTGCCGAGCCGCCCGGAGCTGGTCGAGCTGCTCGACGACGAAGACCTCTTGCCCGCGATCGTGTTCATCTTCTCCCGCGTTGGCTGCGACGCTGCGGTCCGGCAGCTGCTCGAATCCGGCCTACGGCTCACTACAACGGCCGAACGGCAGCAGATTGCCGCAATCATGGAGCGCCATGTGGCCGGGCTCTCGGGTGGCGATCTGCAGGCACTCGACTACGACGTCTTCGCCGAGGCCCTCAGCAGGGGAGTAGCTGCGCATCACGCCGGCATGTTGCCTACGTTCAAGGAGTGCGTTGAGGAAGCCTTCGTACGCGGGCTGATCAAGGCCGTCTTCGCGACCGAGACATTGGCGTTGGGTATCAACATGCCGGCCCGGTCGGTGGTGCTGGAGAAGCTGGTCAAGTTCGACGGCGAGACTCATGCTGACATCACGCCGGGGGAGTACACCCAGTTGACCGGTCGCGCCGGCCGGCGTGGCATCGATGTGGAAGGCCACGCCGTCGTACTGTGGCAACCTGGCCTTGATCCTCGCGCCGTTGCTGGCCTGGCATCCCGGCGTACCTATCCCCTACGGTCCTCCTTCTCCCCGACCTACAACATGGCAGTCAATCTGGTGGCAACCGTCGGTCGGGAACGTGCCCGCACTCTGCTCGAGCAGTCCTTCGCGCAGTTTCAGTCCGACCGCTCTGTGGTCGGTGCGGCGCGCACCTTGGCCAGGAATGAGGAGGCGATCGAGGACTACTGGGCGGCCGCCGAGTGTGAACTCGGCGATTTCGCGGAGTATGCGCGCCTGCGGGCCGAGATCGCTGATCTTGAGGCGGCTGCCGCCCGGGAGCGGCGATCGGATCGCCGAGCGGAGGCATTGCAGACGCTGTCGATCTTGAAGCCGGGAGACATTATTAGGGTGCCCAGCGGGAAAAGTCAGGGATGGGCCGTGATCATCGATCCGGGCGTTCGTCATGATCATCAATCGCCCCGACCGCTGGTGCTTACCGAGGAACGCCACGTGCGTCGGCTGGCAATCGCCGACTTTCCCACACCTCCGGCGGTAGCCGGACGTATGAAGATCGGCAAGCACTTCAACCCCAAAGATGCCTCCTCCCGGCGCAATTTGGCCGCGGCTCTGCGGGCCCGACTCGGGGAGATCGATCTTGATCCGAAGCGCCATCGGACGGCGGGCATTGATCCTGAGATCCAGGAGCAGATTGATCAACGCCGCGCGGTGCTGCAACATCACCCGTGCCACCGTTGCCCCGAGCGCGAGACCCATGCGAGGTGGGCGGAACGAGCGCTGCGGCTCCAGCGAGAGACCGCGCGGCTGCAGGCCCGCATCGACTCGCGCAGCAATACCATCGCCAACCACTTCGACAAGATCTGCCTGGTCTTGGAGTCGCTCGGCTATCTCGCCGGAGAAGGGGGGCGCGAGGTTACTGAGAGCGGCAGGATGCTCGCTCGAATCTATGCCGAGCTGGATCTGGTTACCGCGGAGTGCATCCGTGCCGGCGTCTTTGATGGGCTGACCCATCCCCAGCTGGCCGCCGTCTTGTCCTCATTGGTCTTCGAGGCAAGAAGGGCCGACGAGGTCGGTCACCGACCGCGCATGCCTGATGCCCGGACCCATGCAGCCATGATGGAGGTACGCCGCATCTGGCACGAGGTCTCGCTGGTCGAGCGTGACGCCCGGCTGAACCGCGGACCCGAGCCTGACATCGGCTTCAGCGAAGCGGCGTACGGCTGGGCGGCTGGCCGGACGTTGTCGGCGGTGCTGCATGGCAGCGACTTCACGGCCGGGGACTTCGTTCGCTGGGTTCGACAGGTTACCGACTTCGCGGGACAGATCGCCGCCGCCGCCGGTCCGGGCGATCTCCGGGCTACCGCCCAACTGCTGGTGCGCTCGATGCGTCGCGGGGTGGTCACTTACGCGCCGGAGATGGATGCCGATGAGGGTGACGATCTGGCCGGTGCCGACCTTCCCTAAGATCAGGACGCCTGGCTGACGGTCGACATGTTGAAGTCGGGCACCCGAACGGTCGGCATGATCGTCCGGTTGAAGTAGTCGTTCCATTCCCGACACAAGGTGAGCTCGGCAATACCGATCTCACTGATCCGACCTAGGAGCTCGATCGGGGATTCGTTGAAGCGGAAGTTGTTGACCGCGCCGACGACCTCGCCATTTTCGATCAGGTAGACACCGTCCCGGGTGAGGCCGGTCAGTAACAGGCGCTCGGGATCGACCTCACGGATGTACCACAGGCTTGTCAGCAAAAGGCCACGATCGGTGTTGGAGATCATCTCTTGCAGACTGGCTGTGCCACCGCCATCCATGATCAAGTTGTCCGGTGGAGGCGTCGGTTGGGCACCGGTTCGGGCGGCATGTCTGCGATTGCGGATCAGCTCGCGCAGCACTCCGTGATCTATCCAGGTGGTCGCATTGATTGGCAGGCCGCCGTCGAATGCCCAGGAGGTGTCATCGAGGGAGGAGGTGAAGTTCACGAATGGAATAGTCTCCAGACCGGGATAGCCCGGATCCGACCACAGCGTGATCGGGAGCTCTGAGAACCGCTGCCCGATCTTGGTCGCGCCCTCACCGGCTGCGAAGACATTGCGGCCCTCCTCCGCGTCCCGCGCATTGGCGGTCCAGTACGCGTAGATCATCAAGTCGGCGATGGCTGCGGGCGGCAGCAAAGTCTCATAACGTCCTGGAGGCAGGTTCACCTTTCTCGACGCCCAGCCCAAGCGAGTGTTCAGTTCCTCAGCAGCCTCGGTGACATCGACGTCAAAGAAGTCCCGGGTCGTCCGGCCCAGCCATGCCGATGCTGCGAGATCAGCTGTCTTGGCGTTGAGCTCGAGCCGCCCGGTCGGCTGTACGCCGCGCCGTCGCAAACCGGTGCTGCTTCCCAGATAGGTCGTCTCGACGGCATGCTCTGCGAAGCCGTACAGCAGCTGCCGCGCCCCTTCAGCGCGGTCGAAGGCGACGCCCAGTCCCTTCGCGAGCTCCTCCAGCACCTCGATGCTTGTCGTCTCAGGCGGGTCGGACCACACATCGTTGTGGGCGTAGTTCTCGACCATAGGCATCGCATCCTCAGCCGGCCGTCCGGTGCGGGCCAACTGTTCGGCCGCAGCCACCACTGCGCCGACCTCATCCGCAGCCGCGATCTCCTGGCCTACGGTGCCGGCCGCCGTGCCACCCTCGACATCAGCGGTCGCGGTCACAATGAGCCGCCTACTCCGCATCTCGCCATTCGTCGTTAGCGCATTATTGGCCCAGCGCAGGTTGGCCTCGCTACGTTCGGTGACCCAGACAACACACGGCAGGGTCGCGGAATTGAGTGCTTGTTCCACGAGATCCTGGGGCAAAACGCTCATTGGTTGCCTCCTTCGGCCTGGGTGTTCAGCACATTGACCCCGCGAAACAGCGCAGCTGGACAACCGTGCGACACCGGAGCAATCTGGCCGGGCTGCCCTTTGCCGCAATTGAAGGCGCCACCGAGAACATAGGTATCGGGGTTACCAACGGCCTCCATCGACCGCCAGAACTCGGTGGTAGTGGCTTGATAGGCAACGTCCTTGAGCTGGCCGGCCAGTCTGCCCTTCTCGATCTTGAAAAACCTCTGTCCGGTGAACTGGAAGTTGTAACGCTGCATGTCGATCGACCAGGACTTGTCGCCGACGATGTAAATTCCGTGGTCCACATCGGAAATCAGTTCATCGATGCTCGGGCCATCTGCCGCAGGTTGAAGCGAGACGTTGGGCATGCGTTGCATCGGGATGTGGCCGGGGGAGTCGGCGAACGCACAGCCGTTAGAGCGGCCCAATCCCTTCTCGGCAGCCATTTGCCGGTTCAGTTGATAGCCGACCAGGATTCCGTCGGAGATGATATTGAACTGCTGTTGACCGACGCCCTCGTCGTCATACCCGATGCTTGCCAAGCCGTGATCAACTATCCGGTCGCCCGTGACATTCATGACGGCGCTGCCATAGTGCAGCTTGCCGAGTTGGTCGAAGGTGGCAAAAGACGTGCCAGCGTACGCGGCCTCATAACCGAGTGCCCGATCCAACTCGGTGGCGTGTCCAATCGACTCGTGGATGGTGAGGAACAGATTGCTGGGATGAATGACCAGGTCGTAGTGACCGGCCTCGATCGATGGGGCGGCGACTTGAGCGGCCAGCAGTTCGGGCATCTCTGCCACCTCGGAATCGAAGTCCCAGCCGGTTCCCGTCAGGTATTCCCAGCCGCGGCCGGTGGGCGGCGCCAAGCTGCGCATAGTTGCGAAACCATGATCACCAACGTTGACGGCGGTCAGCTGCGCCTGAATCCGGACGCGCTGCTGAGTCGTGTTAGTGCCGGCGAGATTGGCGAAGAACTTGTTTTCGTGAACATAGCCGAGACTCGCATTGGCATGCGTAACCCCGGATCCGGCGAGCAACGCTTCGTTGAGTCCCAGGACGCGACCAGTCTTGGTGGCCTCGTCAATCTCAAAAGGATCCACGTCGTAGGCCGACACCCACGTGGCGTCGGCGTAAACCTTCTCATCGGATAGCTCTACTGATGATGGAGTGAGTGGCCGGGAAACCTTCGCTGTGGCGACCGCACGCTCGGCTAGCCGGGCTGCCGAGTCCGGGGACAGGGTGATATCGGCGGCGAACCCCCATACACCGTTGTGCACAACACGAACCGACACACCAAGGACCTGATTGTCGGCGCTGGTTTCCAAGGCATGATCACGAAAGCTCCGGTACGCAAAGCGCAGCCGCTCGACGCGGACCTCCGCGTGGCTGCAACCCAGATCCTTAGCCTTGGAAAGTGCGGCGTCGCTCAGTGCCTGCAAGGGCAGCGCAACAAAGCTGGCATCGAGTTGGGGCATGATCGCAGCGTAATGCTGAGTTTGATTGCTCCGCTCGCTAAACGCTCGCTCCGCGCGGATCGCGCTTTGAGGCCGCTTACTTCGTCGTCGCTCGGTGAGAAAAGCATGTCCCCTCGCTTCTCCTCAGCACGGCGGCGCGCGATCCGAGTTTTAGTTACTCGCTCCACTCGCAGCCGGATCCGCCCGAGTCCACCATCTAGAGTGTTCGACGTGACGGTCGCTGTGCGTGTCATCCCGTGCCTCGATGTGCACGATGGCCGGGTCGTCAAAGGCATCAACTTCGTCGGGCTGCGGGATGCGGGTAATCCTGTGGAGCTTGCTGGGGCCTATGACGCCGAGGGTGCGGATGAGTTGACCTTCCTCGACATTTCGGCATCGGCAGAAGGCAGGGAAACGACCCTAGAGGTGGTCCGGCGGACGGCCGAGACGGTGTTCATTCCGCTGACGGTGGGCGGCGGCGTACGGCATGTCGATGATGTGGACGTGTTGCTGCGTGCCGGCGCCGACAAGGTGGCGATCAACACGGGCGCAATCCAGCGGCCAGAGGTGATCGGGGAGATCACTCGACGATTCGGCAATCAGGTGCTGGTCTTGTCGGTGGATGCTCGGCGCGCGGCCTGGGCACCGTCGGGATTCGAGGTGACGACTCACGGAGGCCGGACTGCCGCTGGGCTGGATGCGGTCGACTGGGCGCGCCGCGGGGTCGAGCAGGGCGTCGGCGAAATCCTGCTGAACTCCATGGACGCCGATGGCACGGCAGGCGGCTTCGACCTGGAGATGATCCGGGCAGTACGTGCCGAGGTTCATGTCCCGCTCATCGCGTCTGGCGGAGCTGGGAAGGCTGCGGACTTCCCGCCGGCGATTGCAGCAGGCGCCGATGCGGTGCTCGCCGCGACCGTTTTCCACTTTGGCACGCTGCGCATCGCGGAAGTGAAGGCGGCCATCGAGGCAGCAGGTTTTCCGGTACGCCACCCCGTATTTGCTCCGACAGC
>DATCXA010000397.1:0-8045 GCA_036566085.1 Propionibacteriaceae bacterium | reverse complement strand
GGTAGCCCTGAGCGGCGTGTTGATCATCATCGTGGCGTTCCTGACCACCTGGTGGGTGCTGCTGGGGCTGATCGGGCTGCTCTTGATCATTCGTGCGTCACGGACCATGCTGTCGGGGGCCGTGGGGCCAGCGCTGATCGGCGTCCTCAAAGCCACCAGCCTGGCGGAGCTCGGCTGCGCCATCGGCTTCGCAGCCGGCTTAGTCTTCAGCGTTCTCCGACTCGCCTGACCCCTCCGCGGCAACCTACGTTCACGTAGCTTTCTGACGGTCTGCACAGGTTGCAACCTATGTAGAGCGCATGCAACCTGCGTTCACGTAGGTTGCTGCGGGAGCTCGGGCCGTTAGGGCGTATTGCTCGGCCAGACCCCAGATGCCTCGAACGAGGCGAGCATGGCCTGGTACGGAGCCAGGTTCCAACCTCCCTGCGCGACCCAGGCGTCGTCGTAATAGCTGTGGGCGTAGCGTCGGCCGTCGTCACACAGCAGTGTGACCACGCTGCCCCGCACCCCCTCGGCCTTCATCTCGGCGACCAGCTGCAGCGCGCCCCACATATTCGTGCCTGTCGATCCGCCAACCCAGCGGTCCAGCTTGTGCGTGCACCATCGCATGGCAGCGATCGAGGCGGCATCGGGCACCGCAATCATGCGATCCACCAACGAGGGAACGAAGCTGGGCTCCACGCGAGGTCGGCCGATCCCTTCGATCTTGGAGCCCGCCGCGGTGACCGCGGAATCCCGGTTTTTCCATCCGGTATAGAACGCCGAACCCTCCGGATCGACCACACAGAGCCGGGTGTCGTACTTCTTCAGGCGGGTGTAGCGGCCAATAGTGGCGCTGGTGCCGCCGGTGCCGGCTCCGACGACGATCCAGGCCGGTATGGGAAATGGCTCGCGGCTCAACTGATCAAATATCGACTCGGCGATGTTGTTGTTCCCCCGCCAGTCGGTGGCCCGTTCGGCGTAAGTGAATTGGTCGAGGTAGTGCCCGCCGCAGCTCGCCGCAAGGTCAGCCGCGACCTGGTAGATCGTTGTCGGATCCTCGACGAGCGTGCATTGCCCACCGTAGAACTCGATCAGCTCGATCTTCTCACGTACGGTCGTTGCCGGCATTACAGCCACGAATGGCACATTGATCAGCCGAGCGAAATAGGCCTCGCTCACTGCGGTGGATCCGGAGGAAGCCTCGACGAGTGTGGTGCGCTCATGGATCCAGTTGTTGCAGAGGCCATAAAGCACCAAGGATCGGGCCAACCGATGCTTCAGGCTGCCGGTTGGATGCACCGACTCGTCTTTCAGATAGAGACTGATACCCCAGTCCGGCGGCAGCGGAAAGGGGTGCATGTGAGTATCGGCACTGCGATTCGCGTCCGCCTCGACCTGCCCGATCGCCCATTCCGACCAGGCGCGATCGCTCCTATCTCCCTGCTCCACCATCGTTAAATTACCGGCGCCTAAATAATTGGGGCACGTCCGGCGCGGGTCATGCGCCAGATAGTTTTCCAGCTCATCGGGCGCCGCTCCCCTGCCGGCTCGGTGAACCCCATGCGATAGCCGCGCA
This sequence comes from Propionibacteriaceae bacterium, assembly GCA_036566085.1. Taxonomy (GTDB): domain Bacteria; phylum Actinomycetota; class Actinomycetes; order Propionibacteriales; family Propionibacteriaceae; genus Microlunatus. The sequence goes on along the minus strand of DATCXA010000397.1, from coordinate 6,487 downwards.
ATGTCTCCAGCCAGGCGGTTCGCGATCGCAGTCGGAGCGCAGACACTCCGGTCCATGCCAGGACGTAGAGCACAGCCACAGGCAGCGGCAGGTTACGCCTAGCCAGCCAGACGCGGTTGCGCGCCTGAAACCGGTAAAACTCGGCGTGCCGGGTCGGCTGGATGGCTGGGTGATGCACGTCGATGTCGCCGTCGTAACGCACATGGAAGCCGCCGTCCCACACCCGCCAGGCCAGCTCGATGCCCTCATGGGCGTACCAAAATGGCTCCGGCCAGCCGCCCGCAAATTCGAAGGCATCACGACGAATGGCAACCGCGCCCTCCCAGACATTCATCGCAGGACTACTGCGACTTGGATCGCCGACGCGTACCCGTGGAGTCCAGCGACGCGGCGCCTCCCGGCCCTGAGGATCGACAACCCGGGGCTGGATCATCCCGAGCTTGGGGTCTGCGGCGAACTGCGCCGCCATGCGCGCCAAAATGTCATCCGTCGGCAAGCAGGCATCATCGTCGAGGAAGAACAGCAGCTCCCCCTCGACCAGCGGCACTCCAGCATTGCGACCGGCCGGAATCCCGAGATTGGATGCCAGCCCTTTGGCCTTCACCCCATTCGGCAAATCCACCGGCTGCCATCCGTTGCCAACAACGACGACATCGAGGTCGACCTCACGCTGCCGCAACAGGCTGGCCAGTCCGTGATTGAGATCGTCTGGCCGGTTGCCCATCGTCAAGACGACTACCCCGAATTTCGGCCGCCGCAAATTCGACCGCCCAGTAGCCGTCATCGCAGCCTTGAGGATGCCAGTACGGCGATCAGATGACCGACCAATGTCAGGCAGGCTGCGACAACCAGCGCAGCGAGCAGGACCTTGGTCGCCGCACCACCCACGAAAAGATCAACAATGGCGGCGATCAGCACCAGGATCGACAACTCCACCGAATGAAAAACTCGGTGAAACGGGATCACTCGCGCCAGCCTCCGGCCGGCGCGCAGCACGCCGCCCCTCGGCGCACGGACATTCTCGACGTCAGGCACCTGCGGCATGCCGACGTAGTGGCGGGCGACATGCACCAGGTCGTTCTCCACCTTGTTCAAGGCGACAAGCAGTCCCAACAACAGTCCTGCGCTGATCCACACTCCGCTGACCTGCAGATGGCCCGTGGCCCGTACGCCGAGGGCGACTGCAATCCCACATTCGGCGACGTAGTGCCCAACCCGATCGAGGTAGACACCGACCGGAGTCGACGTTTGCCTCCAGCGCGCCACCTCTCCGTCACAACAGTCGAGCAGCATCTGCAATTGCACCAAGATCACCGCAAGGATGGCGCCAAGCAGCGAAGGCCATCCGGTCGCGACGGCAGCGGCGGCTGCGCTGATGATCATCAGCCAGGTGACGCCATTCGCGCTGAACCCTGCTCGCAGCAGAATCCGTGTCAGATAAGGAGAAATATCCCTCAGATAGGCATGCGCGACCCAGTGTTCGGCGGCAGCACGAGTACGCACGCTGGGCGGCTGTGTCACCTCACGTAGCTGGGCTATCGTCGGGCGAGCGGGTCGCTCCGCACCGACATCGAAACCAGCCGTCACAACGCCCTCCAGAACCAGCCCACAGATCGGCGCCAAAGCATAACGACGCTAGCTCCACGGGGCATCCCGACAGCCTATCGTCGAGTGTTGTATCGACCCGGGGCCAAGACGCATACTTCCGTTATGGGGCGGTATCTACCGATCATCATCATCGGATTGCTGATGATCTACTGTGTCGTCGAGGTGGCTCAGGCCCCGCCGTTCGCTGTACGCCGGATGCCTCGCTGGCTATGGGCAACGGCGATCATCTGCCTACCGCTGGCGGGCGCCGTCTGCTGGCTCTTGCTCGGTCGACCCACCGCGGAGTCCTCGGGTACGAAACAAAAGCCGCGCCCGAAGGCACCTGACGACGACATCGATTTCCTGCGCGGGCTTTGACTGAGATCACCAAGTATTTGGTGCTGCTCGCGCAATGCCGACGCTCGCAGCTGCGGAGATCTCAGTTCGGTGAGGATTGCTGGATCTCGTATGCGTGCTCGATCGCATCCTCGAACCGTTTCGTGCTCTGCTGAGCGCTGACATCACCGAAATAGTGATAAGCCAAACCGCGAAGCTTGTTGCGGGCATCGGAATCACCTTGCAGGGCACGGATCTTCGCCAGCACTTCTGGCGCCTCAGCGGCAGTTAGCAGCGGAATGGTGTCCAGCAGCGCTGAAGGCGGACGGTACGCACCCGGCGCGGGCTCGGTGATCAGCAGCGGCTTGCCGGTCGCCAGCCAGTCATTGGCGACCGCGGAGATGTCGGTAATACAGGCGTCGGCGAAGTCCCATTGCCACCCGTAACCTTCACGATCAACCAGATGGGGATTTCCCTGCTTTGCCAGCAGCGCACGGATCGTCTTGTCCGCCGCACGGTGGCTGCTCGAGGCGTATCCAGTTCGAGGGTGCGGCCGGTAAATGACGTGTACCGAGGGATCGGCAAGAAGAGCTTCGATGATCGCCACGCCATGGCTGGCCAGCGAGCCGTACGCGATGCTGGGGCGATCACCTTCCCAGGTTGGCGCGTACCAGACCCGCAATCCCGAGTCTCGCGGCCAGGCTGGTGCGCCCGGGTAGCTGTGGTCGAGCTGCGGGCGGCCGATTTCCAACGTGCGTTCGCTCGCATCGAATCCCCGCAGAGCTTGGGCCAGTCGATCACGGCCCGCGTCGCCGCCTACGAAGGTCAGGTCGTACGCCTTGTGCTGGTTGGAAACGCTGCCACCCTTGTCACTTTCGCCGTGCCCAATCTGAATATGCACCGGGTTTGCGAACCGCAGCATCCGGAAGTTCGGCTCGACCTGGTTGAGATAGAGCACGATCCGCACGTCCCGCTCCTCGACCAGTTCTTCGAGCGCGGCGCTGCCTCGCGCGAATGCGAGCGGCAGCGATGTCGACGCCAGCAGTGCGTCGCCGGTGTCGGCCCGATCGGTGATCACGAAGATCGGTTGCCGCTCGGCCAGCCGTTCCAGGGGCCGACGCCACTGCTCGAACTGGTAGAAATTCTCCGGCCCGGTGGCGAAGAAGACCGCAATGCCGGCATTGGGCACCAGCCCGTTGCCACCGGCCCGCTCGGCGAAGCCAACGGCCGCTACCTCGTTCCGCAGCCGGGCCCCGGCAGCGCGTGCAGCCCGCGCGGTTCGGCGACCCAGCCGCGTAAGGCTCTGCCGACCGAGACGGGTCATGCCGAGGTGGCGGGCGTCTTCTCCGACTCCGTGGCTGCGGGCACATCCTTCTTGAAGGCTTCCCCGACCTGACTCTCGGTGCGGTCGGCGCTCCACTCGGTGTGGAAGGAGCCGTCCTTGTCGACACGGCGGTAGGTGTGCGCACCAAAGAAGTCCCGCTGCGCCTGGATCAGGGCAGCCGGCAGCCGCTCTGCACGAATGCCGTCGTAATAGGCCAGCGACGATGAGAAGGCGGGTGTCGGAATGCCGTTCTGAGCCGCCCCAGCGACTACTCGGCGCCAGGCAGCCAAGCTGTTGCTGACGGCTTCGGCGAAGTAGTCGTCGGCCAGCAGCAGCGGCAGCTGAACATTGCGCTCGTACGCCTCGGTGATCCGATTCAGGAAGCGAGCCCGAATGATGCAGCCACCCCGCCAGATCCTCGCCATGGCGCCCCGGTCAATGTTCCAGTCGTACTCCGCACTGGCCGCCGCGATCTGGTCAAACCCCTGGGAATAGGCGACCACCTTGGACGCGTACAGAGCCTGCCGCACATCCTCAACAAACTGATCCGGATTGCCCACACGCCACTCTCCGGTTCCCGCCGAGAGGTTCGCGTTGCCGGCTTCGCGTTGCGGCACCGATCCCGAGAGGGCGCGTGCCATGGTTGCCTCGGCGATGCCAGTGATTGGCACTCCAAGATCAAGAGCGTTCTGGACCGTCCAGCGCCCAGTGCCCTTTTGCTCGGCTTGATCCAGGACGATGTCGACAAACGGTTTGCCAGTCTCAGCATCGGTGTGGCCGAGTACCTCCGCGGTGATCTCGATCAAGAACGACTCAAGGTCGCCTTCATTCCAGGTCTGAAAGATCTTGGCAATTTCCGGAGCTGACGCCCCGGTCCCCTGCTTGATCAGGTCGTACGCCTCGGCAATCAGTTGCATATCGGCGTACTCAATGCCGTTGTGGACCATCTTGACGAAGTGGCCGGCCCCGTTCGGGCCTACATACGTGCAGCACGGCACCCCTTCGACCTTGGCGGCAATGCTCTCCAGCAGCGGACCCAGCGACTCGTAGGACTCCCGCGACCCACCTGGCATGATCGACGGACCGTTGAGTGCGCCCTCCTCACCGCCGGAGACTCCGGTACCCACGAAGTGCAGGCCGATCTCGGCCAGCTTCGCCTCACGGCGAATCGTGTCGGGGAAGTGCGCGTTGCCAGCGTCGATCACGATGTCGCCGTCTTCCAGCAGCGGAGTCACCTCATCGATCACTGCATCAGTGCCGGGGCCGGCCTTGACCATGATCAACACCCGGCGAGGCCGCTCCAGCGAAGCGACGAAATCAGCCATGGATTCGGACGGAATGAACGTCCCTTCTGACCCAGCCTCTGCGAGCAGCGACTCAGTCTTGGCGTAGGTGCGATTGTGGATCGCAACGCGGTGGCCATGCCGGGCGAAGTTCCGAGCGAGGTTGCGGCCCATGACAGCAAGCCCGGTGACACCGATCTGAGCGAGTTCAGCCATCCTTGAAAACTCTCCTTTGGAGCGCTATGAGACGATCGTGCAGCGAGCGGGGTCGCTGTGCCGTTGGCTCAGCGTATCGGCTCCACCCAACGTCGGGTCGGGCGCCGGTGGCCCCTAACAAGAACCCTGCGGTGGAGGGAAGGCATGCTTCAGCCGCTAGGCATCAGCGCCGAGGCGGAGGCCGTCTACGTCGCGCTTGGTCCGCTGCGATCCGCGTCTGCAGCTGAGCTGGCGCGGCTCACCTCGCTAGCACCGGAGATGGTTGCCGAGAACCTGGAAGAGCTGAGAAGGCTCGGACTCGCGACCGATTCCTCGCGCGGGAACTGGCGAGCACTACCGCTACTCGATGTGGTCAATCAGCTCAAGGCGCAACGATTGTCCGAGATCGAGCTGGCAAGCGTGGCGGCTGAGTCGCTGGAGAGCCACCTACTGGCCGCCGGCGCAAGCCCGGTCGATGACGTCAAAATTCTTGTTGGGCGGGAGGCCATCGTCGCTGCCCACCGCGAGCTGCTGGATTCCGCACGCCGCGAGATCTCAGCCTTCGACAAGCCTCCGTACGCACAGGCACGGACCAACATCACCGAGGAAGCGCTGAGCGTGGAACCGGAGTGGCAGGCCTTGGAGCGCAACGTGACTCTGCGTGTGGTCTACCACCCGGGCTTTGATCCCGAACGCCTGACTGAGCTAGGCCTCTTCGCCAAGAAGGGTGAGCTGTCACGAACCTCACCCGTTCCCATGAAGCTGATCTTGGTGGACTCCCAGGTCGCACTCATCCCATCCATGCGCTCCTACCTGCCAGGGCATGAGCTTCGGGCGTCTATCGTGCGGCATGCGCTACTTGTCGAGGCGCTTCAATGGCTTTTCGAAGCCGTGTGGGAGGCCGCCGTGCCGATCATGACGTCGGTCAACAGCGAAACGGATCCGCGCCGGCAGATGTTGATCTCGATGCTGATGACCGGTTCTACCGACTCGGCAATCGCCAATACGTTGAATATCAACGTGCGCTCGGTGCGTCGCTGGATTTCTGATCTTATGGACGAGATGGGGGTGACAACCCGGCTACAGCTCGGTGCCGCCCTCGTGCGATCGGATGGCCTCCGTGGCGAGCGAGCGATGTCCCTGAATTCAGGGTCGCCCAACTCTAATCATCCTGTTGCGCCCGCAAGTTGGGAGTAACCGCAGAAAGCCACGCCCGCGGTCCTAAATGAACCGCGGGCGTCGCCCAGGGGGAGGAACTCCGAGCGGAACCTCGGGGAAAAGTTCCACACGGGCTGTGCTGGTTGAGCCACGCTCACTCGCAACTCAACCACCGGGAACGTCAGGTATCCCGGCTTCCTTGCGGAAGATCTGGTGCTCGCTTTGCCTACAGAAACACTATCGAACTTTGGGCGCGATTTCACTACCTGCAACCGTCCGAAATCGGCACGTCGCTGCGCCACGGCAAATAGTGCGAGCGTCTGAGTGCAGCGTCAGCGGCGAGCCGAGTGCAGCGGAGAGTAGAGACGGTTTTCCCCTGCAACCGTCCGCGATTTCAATGATGAAATCTGGCGAACTTACTCCCAAGCACCCAACCGCAGGGCTCCGAACCGCTATTGGTAGATCACCGACCAAGAGCTCTATCCGTATGAATTGCCTCACTTATGAAGAAGGCGGCGCGATCGCGCCGCCGCTTCAGAGAGTGTGTCCGCGAAGTGTATGACCGCGCAGAGTGTGTCCGCGAAGTGTATGACCGCGCAGAGTG
>DATCXA010000391.1:0-2674 GCA_036566085.1 Propionibacteriaceae bacterium | reverse complement strand
GAGACACGAGCGATGGCCGTCGCCAAATGCAGCGACGAGCCCTCGGGCGTCCTCGGCCAAAAGCGTGTCATGATCGAATGCCAGGTCAACGACCTTGGCGCGAATCTCGGCCAGAGGCATCCGCGAGTCTCGTGCCACCTGCGTCATGACCTGCCGCTGGAGCTCGCTGATCTGATGTTGCTGCTTGGCGAGCTCGCCGTGGACCGGGCTGCGGGGTGAGCCTGGCGCCCCTGGTCGGTCTTCTCGCAGCATCCCACAAGCACCGCCCGCAGCGTCCGGGTCTCCTGGCACTCGATCAAGAGCTCGGCCCGGACGTGGTCACGGACATGAACCCTCACCGACTGTGAGTGAGCCTGACTGTGAGGATGTCGCAGTGTCAACGTGGAGCATTGCGCACGTGGGCTGCCTTGCGATGAAGCCACCGTTGTAGTTGAGCGACGTATCGCCACACGCCTCGAACGTCACCTGGTAGTTGCCGGAGGAGAACAGGAATCCGTTCTTGTTCGCTCGCGCATTAGGATCGTAGAGGAGCGCGAAGGTGCGTCGGTCATTGCGTGCCACCGTGACCGTCACTTCCTCGCGCCCGGTCACCACCGCCAAGACCTTGATTGCGCCATATCGCCTGTTGTGCGGCCGAAAGGCTCGGGGCGGCAGAAGCCGTGCCTGTGGGACGCCCACAAGAACGAGTGGGCCGATGCTGATCGCGTTCCGCATGTTCGGTTCACCGATAACCGCAGAATCGCATCCTCGAACGAACCCAGTTCACCTCAGGAGGTGGTGTCGGCGTTGGAGTCTTGCCTGAAGTACACGCCGCCACCATCACCACGCACGCAAGAATCGCTGCCTTCAATTCGACATGGACTCCTTGGCTGCATTGAGAGTTCCCACACGACTGACGCGCCCTACCGGCCCCGTTAACCTCTGCAACATCCCACGAGCACCGCTCGGAGAGCCTTGTCCTCCTCACAGGAGATCAGCAGTTCAGCGAAGGTGCGGCTCTGCGGGTAGCTCCAGTACTCGCCGATCCGCTCGGCACGCTCGAGGTCCGAAGCATCAGGACGTGGAGGAGCTCTGATCCAGTCCTTGCTTGTGGCCTAGTCCCGATCAGGAGTTCGGCGGTGGTGCATCTTCGCAGTCAGGTCGCGGAGGTGTGCCGTGAGCCACTCCAGCCCAATTCTTGTCAGGGTTTCGCACAGGCGAGTCGGGGGCTTATGGTGGCGAGGGTGGTCGGATGATCGCTGCCATCAGCATCGGGATCATCATCATCGTCGCCGTCATAATCGCTGCGCTCCCGATCACCTCGTCGTCCTGATGGATCGCCTCGGTAGCCGCAAGCACTGGGCTTCGCCTCGCTCGACGCGGATGCCTGGGGGTTGCCCAGTACGCAACGATCCGGTCGGCCCGGTCGAAGTCGGGAAGCATCAGCGCGTGGAGTTGACGGGGTGCCGAAGGGTGAAGGCCGAGGTTCGCTACGCCACTCCGCCCGGCCCCTCATCTATCCGCCGCCTCCTCCATGAACGCGGGTGACGTCGACGGACAGCCCCCAGTAGAACCGGTACCTCTCCAGCCGCGGGTGCCACACGCGGAGGACGCAGTCCGTTAGCTTTGGGTCGAAGCAGAACACGTTCCGCTTGTCCGATACGGGGTAGGTTACGTACCGGCTCTGGTGCCTGTCCCAGAGCGTGACCTGGCAGTTCGTGTACTTGCCGCGCAGCAGGTCACATGTAATCGACTTGACATACGGCTGCCGAGGCGCCGCGCCGACCGCGAGGAACGCGGCCACTCCGACCGCTGCGATCAGTCTCCTCACTCGACTCCTCCCGTCCGAGTCGTGAGGGCATCGACGCCCTCTTCTGCTGACCGGTGGGTGGAGATCATCACGGATCCCCCGATGGCATCTGCGCCGTCAGGGTCGTGTCTTCGACAGTGACGCGTTCGACCGTGTCCGCGTTCAGGTCTTCACCGTTGCCCTCAGCCTCGATCCACATGGCGAGTCTCCTTTGAGCCGATCCAGTACCGGAGTGCTTACCCACAGACCATTGGCTCAATGCGCGGTCAGCGTCCCGCTTGGCCTCCCGCAGCATCCCAACCAGCACCGCGCGAAGCGTCTGGTCCTCCTCGCAGTCGATCAGGAGCTCGGCGAACGTGCGGCTCTCCGGGTAGCCCCAGAACTCTCCGATCCGGTCGGCTCGCTCGAAGTCGGGCAGCTTGAGGACGTGGAGCAGCTCGGCCCCGGGGAGCCGGCCCGAAGCGCGTCGAGGCGTTGACGAAGCCGACGCTCGAGCTCTTGGGATCTCAGCGCTGCCATGAGCAAGTCTCGGTCGAGGGCCTAGTGGCCTTATGGGCCGTGGGGGTTCAAATCCCCCTCCGACACCGATCTACGTGCAGAAAACGCAAAAGATGCCCCGAGAGCCAAGTCGTGCTCCCGGGGCATTGTCTGCCTGTTGTCTGCCCACTTGCTCGTGCTCTTGTCACCTGGCCCCATGGGCCCTCCGCATGAGGACGCTGATTACAGGGTCGCGGCGGTCCTGCGGTGCTACTGCAACGCGGCCAGCACGTCGGCCGAGCGGGAGACTCCCTCCAGCGCCGCGTGGACCACGAGGAAGATGAAGACGGCCGCGGCGGCGGCGAACGCGATCCGGAACATCGGGTAGTGAGTGTTCATGTGCGCTAC
>DATCXA010000351.1:0-5602 GCA_036566085.1 Propionibacteriaceae bacterium | reverse complement strand
CGAGCCTCCACTTCAGAAATTCCGCCAGGTCACCGGACTCGCCGTCCTTAGCGCCCCTGCCGATAACCAGCGGCGGCGGACTCGGCGTCAGCTTCACACCGGTGAAACGCTCGCGCAGCCCACCCGGGACAGTGAGCACGTAATAGGAGCCGTCGTCGCCGATCGCGATACTTTCGTTTTTGCGGATGTACCAGCCAACCTTGTCGGTCTTCACCGACTGGCCGCCGTACAGTGTCGCCCGTATCGGGTGCGCAGCAACGCCCTTGGCCTTGGCGGCCGCCACGAACTCATCAATGAGCTTCTGAGCCTCGCGTGATTCGCCGCGCGCCTGCGCTGCGGCGAGCTCTGCCCGCCGGGCGGCTTCCTCCGCGCGAGACATACACGGATCGTAACGTCAGGACAATGCAGCGGTTGGAGCCACTCGGCCGTATCGATCTGTGAGGAGCCGGGACTTAACCGGCCTGGCCGCGTAGACTTCCGGTTGCTCTTTGCCCCGACGAGGAAGCCTATGGCGCAGACCAGCATGACCCGCGAAGTGCGACCTGATGATGACGCCTACCAGCCCAGAAGGCGAGCCGAGACAGACGACGACGCCCCAGGGCGCCGCCTGCTGCCCAAGATCTTGATCGGTCTGGCGGTGGTGTTGGTCGCGATGGTCGGTGCCGGTCTGTTCTACGCCGCGAGCATCGATCGCAGCCTGACCAAGAACCTCAATCGAGGCGTGGAGCTGCCCACGGAAGAATCCTCGACCCGGCCCCCGAAGGAACCGCAGGAGCGAGGCACGTTGAACTACGTGTTGCTCGGCTCCGACAGTCGGGATCCGGGGAACCAAGGCAACGGCCGCAGCGACACGATCATGGTGGTCCACCTCAACGCGAAACGGACCAAGGCGTACATCATGTCTTTTCCACGCGATATGTACGTCAATGTCCCGGGCTACGGCAGGAACAAGATCAATGCGGCATTCGCCCTCGGCGGCGCGCCGCTGGCCGTCCGGACGCTAGAGAGTCTCACCGGCGTACGGATGGATCACGTGGTGTTGATCGACTTTCGGGGCTTCATCCAGCTCACCGAAGATTTGCATGGTGTGACGGTGATCAACAAGACGGCCTTTACTTCTCACGGTTTTCACTTTCCCAAGGGCAAGATCACGATCGCTGGTGAGGAAGCACTCTGGTTCGTACGAGAGCGCAAGTTGCTGCCGGGTGGCGATCTTGCTCGCGCTGAAAACCAGCGCAATGTGATCAAGGCCATCATCGAGAAGGGTCTGAGCGCAGAGGTCATCTCTGATCCCGCGACCTTCGTCACCTTCATCGGAAACGTGGCCAAGCACCTGACAGTCGACAACGGTCTTACCGAAAGCGAGATCAGGCGTGCTGCGCTTTCGCTGCGGCTGACAGGGGAGGACATCGAGCTGCTTCAGGCCCCGATCTCCGGTTTTGGAACCGCCGGAGATGGGCAGAGCATTGACGTAGTAGACACTGCCAAGATGTCCGAGATGTCAACTGCCCTCAAGAAGGACAAGCTCGCGGACTACATGAAGAAGTATCCGCAAGGGTAAGGATGGACTTCGCCAGCAAGCCGCGGGAGCAGATCGAGCACCAACAACCGCCTGAGCGGCTGGCTGTGCTTCGCAGTCTGCGGCAGTTGTGGCGGCATAAATACTTCCGCGAGCTCCTCGCAGTCCGCATCGCCATCCAAACTAGTGACGGCATACTCCAGGTCGCGCTTGCCGCGTACGTGCTCTTCTCGCCCGAGCGACAGCCGGACGCAGTCTCTATCGCCATCGTGCTGGCCATCACACTGCTGCCGTTTTCGATTTTGGGACCCTTCGCCGCAGTTGTCATCGACCGGGTGTCTCGTCGGCAGGTCCTGGTCTATGCCAACCTGGCGCGAGCCGTTGTGACGCTCGGCCTTGCCGCGCTAGTCGCCACAGGAGTGCAGACTGTCGGCGTGCAGGCGCTGATCTATGGCGGCTTGCTGCTTGCTATGGGTATCAACCGCTTCCTGCTGGCGGCGTTGTCGGCTGCGCTGCCCCACACCATCGACCCAAGCGAATACATGATCGCCAATTCGGTCGTACCCACCATTGGTCCAGCCGGATTGCTGGTCGGTGTTGCGGTGGCAACTCCGCTCCGGCTGATCTTGGGTCATGTGATGCCCGACTACCGAGCCAATGCGATCTTGTTTCTTATCGCTGTTGGGGGGTTCGTCGTAAGCGCGATCCTGGCGCTACGGATCCCCCGGCGCCAGCTTGGCCCCGACCAAAATATGGCGCCAAAAGCTCGCGAGGTTATCAGTGGTCTGGTGGAGGCGTTGGCGCATCTGCGACGTAAGCGGGCCGCCGGTCTCGGCCTGATGACCATTGCGGCGCACCGGCTGATCCACGGGATCGTTACAGTGACGGTGATCTTGGTCTATCGCAACTACTTCCACGCCCCGGATCAGCTGGATGCTGCGATCGCTGACCTTGGGCTGCTGGTGGTGATCACAGGGGCCGGGTTTGTCTTCGCGTCAGTGGTAACGCCGCCCGTGAGTGCGCGGCTCGGTGTGCGCAGCGCTATGATCATCGCTTTGCTGGCTTCGGCGGTCTTTCAGCTGGTGCCGGGCTCAATCTACGCTCGGATACCACTGATGGTTGCCGCTTTCTTGCTGGGGCTAACCGCGCAGGCGATCAAGATCTGTGTCGACACGCTCGTGCAAGCTCACGTTGCTGATGAGTTCAAGGGCCGGGTCTTCGTGATCTACGACGTGATCTTCAACGTCGCGCTGGTGCTTGCATCGGTGATCGCCGCGATAATCCTGCCGGCCAATGGCAAGTCGGTCATGGTCTTGATCATCATGGCGGTCTGCTACCTGCTCATTAGTGTGTGGTTCGCGCTGGTGAGCCGCGGCGTCAGCATGAACGAGGGCACCGAGTCCCTGCAGGTTGCCCCTTCGCCCTAACGCATCGCGAACACATTCGGGTCGCCGCCCAGACGCTCGCCGGTCCGAACCTTGGAGATCTCGGCCATATCGGCGTCATCGAGTTCGAAATCAAAGATGTTGATGTTCTCTCGGATTCGATCCGGATTCACTGACTTGGGGATGACGACACAGCCCACCTGCACATGCCAGCGCAGCACGACCTGGGCCGGCGTACGGCCCTTGCGTTGCGCCTCATCGACGATCTGGGGGTTCTCCAGCAAACCTTTGCCCTGACCGAGCGGACCCCACGACTCGGTAAGGATCCCGTGCTGCTGATGGAATTCACGCAGGTCCTCCTGCGGGAACTCCGGGTGCAGCTCGATCTGGTTGACCGCCGGCGTCACGTCCGTCTCGGCGAGCAGCCGTTGCAGATGCGGGATCTCGAAGTTGGAAACCCCGATCGAGCGCACCCGCCCGTCGGCAAGCAGCTTCTCGAAGGCCCGCCAGGTCTCAACGTACTGGTCGAACATGGGCAGCGGCCAATGGATGAGAAAGAGGTCGAGGACGTCGATGCCGAGCTTGTCCATACTGCCGTCGAAGGCGGCGAGGGTCGTGTCGTAGCCCTGCTCGCTGTTGGTCAATTTGGTGGTGATGAACAACTCGTCCCGTGGCACGTCGCTCTCAGCGATCGCGGCACCGACACCTTCTTCATTGCGGTAACCCTGCGCAGTGTCGATCAGCCGATATCCCGCGTCAAGTGCCTCGGTGACGGCTTGCTTGGTTTCCTCCGGCGGAACGAGAAACACCCCGAAGCCCAGCTGCGGGATCTGCAATCCGTTGTTCATTACCAGTGACGGAACTGTGGACATGTCACTCCTCTTCGAGGTCTTTGGGTTTGGTCTGTGCGGCGTGCTGCGCGGCCTTGAACTGCTCGGGCGACACCCGCGCCGCCATCGTCTGGAGCAGATTCTTCACCGATCCGGCCACCACCTTGTCATCGCCTGCCATCAATGCCTTGAAGGCATCCTTTGCGACCTCGGCCGGGTCGTCCTTGGGGCCCTGGGCTACCCGCGTGTTCTGCATGTCTGCGCGGTCGAAGAGCTCGGTGTCGGTTGGTCCAGGCAGCAAGGCGGTGACAGTGACTCCGGTCTCCTTGAGCTCGTATCGAATCGCCTCGGCGAAGGACAACAGAAAAGACTTCGAGGCCGCGTACGTCGCGTAGTACGGCCCAGGCATCGTCGCGGCAACCGACGACGTGATCAACACCCGGCCCTCGCCGCGGTCCACCATTGTCGGCAGCAAGCGCTTGGATAGATGGACGACGGAGCCGATGTTCAGCTGGATCAGCGCAAGATCACGTCCCAGATCGGTCTCCAGAAACGGACCACCAACACCGCGACCGGCATTCAACGCGAGGATGTCGACGGGCCGGCCGCCCTGCTGGATCGCCGCGGCGACGCCCTCGTTGCCCTCGTACGTCGCAAGGTCGGCCTGGAGCCCGGTGACTGCCGCTCCGCCGGCCCGCAGCCGCTCTGCTGCCTCATCGACGCCTTGCTCGGCAACCACGAGCACTTCAAAGTTCTCGTCCACGCACACCTTGGCAAATTCGTAGCCGATGCCGCTGGACCCTCCGGTGATCACAGCGAACTTCCGGCCCTCGTAGGTGTTCATCACCCTCCTGTGGCGAGCAGTCTCTGCAACCAAGGGTTCCCATCAAGCGGTGGGCTCAAACGCGCTGTCCATGACATGTTGATCGACAACACCTCGGCCAAACGGGCAACACCTTCTGCGTTTCGACCAACATGTCGGACAACACCTAGGTGTCAGAGTCCTTTTCATGACGCTGGTGGAGGCGCTTGATCGGGAATGGTGCGAATTAGTCCGTTGTCAGCGGACTACCGTGAGGCGCTGGGCTGAGCGACATGACGCCTTGGCTTGGTGCTGGTCGCTCGACGACGTTCTTTCCCTTGCCAAGGTGATGTCCGATCCGGTTCTCGCTGCTCTTCTGACCGAGATTGTCTTAGGTGATCAGCTCGCGGCCCGCGTCGTGCTGCAAGCGCTGATCGGCCGAATGGTGCGCATGGCGCAACGCGATCCACGGTCCGGCGTTGAGCATTACTTGGCAGCGCTGTGGTGTGTGATCAATAACTACCCGTTGAGCCGACGGCCGGTACGGATTGCGGCAAATCTGTCGCTGGAAACTCTGAAAGCAGTCTCCAATGAGTACCGGTGGCTGAGGCGAGGCGAGGTCACGCTATGGCCGTCAAGTGAATCGCTAGAGGAACTACTCCAACCGGCCGGCATTGACGGGTGCACCTACGACTCCCTTCCGCCAGTTGACGTCGAAGTCCGCCGAGCGCTCGAGGCCGGCAGCTTGTTGAGCGTGATTGACGATTCCGAGGCGGCCCTGTTGCACAGCATCTACGCCGACGGGTTCAGCGGCGATCGAGCTGCTCGACGATTTCACATCAGCGAGGGTGCGGTGCGTGTTCGTTGCAGCAAGGCAGTGCGGCGGTTGGCAGATCATGCTCTGGAACTGGCCGACGCTGCAGCCTGACGTCTGTTCAGCCCCGGCGAAAACGTTGCCGCGGGAACGGCCGCCATCGATGCAGGCTGAACCCATCGAACGCCACACCGGATGTTCTCTCGACAGCGAATTCGACGATGGTGGAGCATCGGTTACCTGGCAGTGATC